>JAFVAS010000019.1 GCA_017480395.1 Oscillospiraceae bacterium
AGATGCCGGAGACCTCCCGCTCCAGGGCGGGGAGATAGGGGGCCTCACCCCGGGCGAGCAGGGCCTTGACCTCCCGCTGCCCCAATTTCCGGGCGAGGGAATAGGTGGTGCTTGCCATAGACGATCTCCTTTCCGGGGAATGGTTTTCTGCATTATAACACGGGAGGGGGAAAGGGGCAAGGGCGGAATGAAACAGGTCAAAAATTTATCATTTTATCAAGAAATTAGCGTTGCATTCCGCACCGGAACATGGTATCTTTATCTCATAAATCAGCGCCATCGGCGCACTAAAAATGAGGGAGGAAACACAATGGCTTCCATTTCGTTCAAAAATGTGACCAAGATCTATGACGGTGCCAAGACCCCCGTCGTCCCCAACCTGAACCTGGAGATCCGCGACAAGGAGTTCATCATCCTGGTCGGCCCCTCCGGCTGCGGCAAGTCCACCACCCTGCGTATGATCGCCGGTCTGGAGTCCATCTCCTCCGGTGAGCTGTACATCGGTGACCGCGTGGTCAACAAGGTTCCCCCCAAGGATCGGGACATCGCCATGGTGTTCCAGAACTACGCCCTGTATCCCCACATGACCGTCTATAAGAACATCGCCTTCGGTCTGACCCTGCGCAAGGTGCCCAAGGACGAGATCGACAAGCGCGTCCACGAGGCCGCCAAGATTCTGGATCTGGAACACCTGCTGTAGCGCAAGCCCAAGGCTCTGTCCGGCGGCCAGCGTCAGCGTGTCGCCCTGGGCCGCGCCATGGTGCGTAACCCCGCCGTCTTCCTGCTGGACGAGCCGCTGTCCAACCTGGACGCCAAGCTGCGTACTGCCATGCGTTCGGAGATCACCCGGCTGCACCGCCGCCTCGACACCACCTTCGTCTACGTCACCCATGACCAGACCGAGGCCATGACCATGGGCGACCGCATAGTGGTCATGAAGGACGGCGTCATTCAGCAGTTCGACACCCCCCAGGTACTCTATGATTCCCCCTGCAACCTGTACGTCGCCGGCTTCATCGGCTCCCCCCAGATGAACTTCCTGGATGTGACCATCAGCCAGGAGGGCGGCACCCTGTATGCCAAGCTGAACGACGACAAGCTGACCATCCCCGCCGCCAAGAAGGAGGCCCTGACCCCCTATGTCGGCAAGACCGTCACCCTGGGCGTCCGCCCCGAGGACTTCCTGCCCTCCGATCAGCTCTCCGCCGCCAACGGCATCACCGCCAGGGTGGACTTCTGCGAGCTGCTGGGCGCCGAGACCAACCTCTACCTGTTCGTCAACGACGTCAAGGTCATTGTCAAGATGCCCTCCTCCAATCCCCATCCCACCGACGACATCATCAAGGTGCCCGTCAACATGGAGAAGGCCCACTTCTTTGACAAGGAGACCGAGCAGGCCATTTGCCACTGATCGAATGGAGTTCAACGCACAGGACAATAAAATGCTTCATCTGGAAGCCCCGGGAAGATTCTTCTCGGGGCTTCTCGGCATCCCGTTGGCCGGGTGGCTCCGCCTGACGGCGGGGGCGCTGCGCACCCTGCCGGAGCAGCCAGACGCATGGATGCTGGTCTGCACCGTGGAGGGCCGGGTACGCGCCACCTGGGAGGACGGCTCCTGGCTGCTGGAGGCGGGACAGTGCGCCGCCTTCCCCCCTGGGATCTCCCTGGGGCTGCTTCCCCTGGAGGACAGCACGGCGGGCTTCGCCCTCCTGCAGGGCAGCGCGGCGGATGCGGTGCTCCAGGACTGTGCGCGGCAGGGCGGGCTCTTCTTCCCCCAGGGGGGTGAGGCGCTGGAGCGGATGCTCCGCCTGCTGGAGGCGGTTCAGCGCCGGCAGCCCACCGCCCGGGAGGCGTCGGAGCAGGCCTATCAGCTTCTGATGCGGCTCTATGGCACGGGAAAATCCGAGCCGGAGGGCAGCCGAAGCCTCCCCTGGGTGGTGGAGGCCGCCCTGGGCATTCTGCGGCGGGAGTTCGCCTTCCTGGAGGGAATCGGAGAGCTGGCTGACCGCCTGGAGGTCAGCCAGGAATATCTGACCCGGGTGTTTCGCGCCAGCATCGGCATGACGCCGGGAAAATACCTCACGCAGGTGCGGCTGGAGCACGCCAAGCTGCTGCTGCGCCAGGGGGAGCACAGCGTCACCTTTGTCTCCGGCGCCTGCGGCTTTTCCAACGGAAACTACTTTGCCCGGGTCTTTCGGGAGAACACGGGCATGTCGCCGCGGGAGTACGCCCTCTCCGATGCCGCCCTCCCTCCGGACCGGGATCTGCTGGACGATTCGCTCTATGTGCTTTGATCTGGTTTTTTGATTTATGAGAGGATACGAAGGGACCTGCCTCGAATGAGGCAGGTCCCTTCGCTGTATCAAAGAAAAAGTGAGGAATGAATGGGCTAAGATCAATGGAATCAGGCCAGGGCGGCACCCAGAGCCTTGCAATCGGAGTCGTCGTCGGGATAGCCGTTGACGATGACGCTCTCGGCGGCCAGGGTGACCCCGTTATCGGAGCAGGTCTCCTCCCAGGAGCGCATCCACTCGCCGTCGCCCCAGCCATAGGAGCCGAACAGGGCGACCTTCTTGCCCTTCAGCTCGGGCAGGCAGGCGGTGAAGGCGGGCTCGAACTCGTCCTCCTCCAGCACCTCCGCGCCCATGGCGGGGCATCCAAAGGCCAGCGCATCGTAGGCGGAGACGAGGGAGGCGTCAAAAGCGGCGACGGGGAGGACGTCAACCTCCGCGCCCTTCTCGGTGGCGCCGGCGGCGACGGCGGTGGCCATGGCCTCGGTGTTGCCGGTGCCGCTCCAGTAGACGACTGCAATTTTGCTCATGATGAAATGACTTCCTTTCTTGTTCAGGTTTTGATGGTCAATTGGGCCACAGAGCGGCCCTTGGCATAGAGGCTGCTGTACGCCTCGGTGCATATGCTGTACTTGCGGAACAGGCGCTTGGCCCGCTGCTCGTCCCCGTAGACCTTCCAATAGCCGACGCACTTGCAGTCGGCGTCCCGGTGCTGGATGAAGCCCCGCACATCGTCGGGCGGATAGCCCAGAAACAGGCCGATCTCATGGGGGAACTCCGGGCTCTCCCGGAGGCGGCGGGCCAGCTTGGCCACGCACAGGTCGCAGTTGCCGCAGGGATAGCCCCGGTCGGACAGCAGGTCGTGGGCCACCGGGTCGGCCAGGTCGCCGCCCAGCTGGCTGGGGCGGTAGAGGTAGATCAGCGCCCGCCCGCTCTGGTAGCGCATGGGCAGAACCCGCACGCCCTTGGGGCCAAGCTCCAGATTCAACTGCCTCAGATCCTCCAGCAGCGCCGCCTCGGTGCTGTACTGGCAGGAGAAGAGGCTCCCCGTCTTCATCCCCGCCAGGGTGGGGGCACAGAGACGGACGACAATATCCTCAGACATGTTCGGTCACTCCCGGCGCTCATTGGGCCGCGTGGGTCTCCAGCACGGTGCGCAGAGCGCTGATGGAGCTGGTGGGGCAATGGGCGATGATGGTATCCTGGCCCTTGATCTCGTTCAGAGCGGAGCGAAGCATCTTGTGAGACATGGTGCTGGTAAAGCACACCATCAGATCGGGGGAGCCGATCTTGTTCTTCAAGCTGCCGATGGGCTTGGCAAAGACCTTGGCCTGACATTGATATTCTTTGCAGAGATCCTTATATTTACGCACCATGCACTCGTTTCCGCCTAAAATGACGACGCTCATGGATTCACCTCCTGAAAAAGTTAGAGCAGTCTAACTTGCGTGGGGAAGAAAAAGCGCCGCAGCGCTTTCGGTAAGTCTATACTAACTCATTCGCCCCCGATTGTTCCGCTCCAAACGGAAAGAAGAAGGCTCCATTCAGACAGAAATGCGGAGAAAAATGACAAAAAGTTTCAATTTGCCCGAAATGGACAAAAACGGATTGCATCCAATTTGAAAGTTATGTTATACTATACCCATAATTATGGGGAATGGAGGGGGAAACGCCAATGAATCGGTTTTATCGCGTGATTTTGAGAAATCTCCCCCGTATCACCGCCTATTTTCCCCGGATGAAGCGGATGGCCCTGCTTCCGCATCGATACACCCGGCAGCAGCGGTATAACATGGCGATGAAGTGCGTCCGCCATGTGGCCCGCAGCGGCCGGATCGAGGTGGAGGCCTTTGGGCTGGAGCACATCCCGGCGGAGGACGGCTGCCTGATCTGCGCCAACCACCAGGACAAGTTTGACCCGCTGGCCATCTGGATGACCCATGCGCAGCCCGTCAGCGTAGTCATCAGCGACGACGCCTGCCACCGTCCCCTAATCCGGGACTTTGTCCGCATTGTGGACGCCATTAAGCTGAAAAAGAACAATCTGAAGTCCATGTACCGGATGACGGAGGAAATGACCCAGCGGCTGCGGGAGGGGGAGCGGTTCATCCTGTTCCCCGAGGGGCGCTATGAGGAGGAGTACCACATGCTGCTCCCCTTCATGCCCGGCTGCTTCCGCAGCGCCATCCGCGCGGAGAAGCCCATCGTCCCGGTGGCGATTGTGGACTCCTTCCGGGCCTTCGCGGAGGACACCCACCAGGCTGTGCGGGTCGGCGTCCACTATCTGGAGCCCATCCTGCCCTCGGAGTACAGCGGACTGCGCACCACCGACGTCTCCGAGCTGGTGCGCGCTCGGATTCAATGCGCCCTGGACGAATTTCAGACGTGATCCACCCCCGGATGGACGAACCATTCGGAACCTGTTTTACATCCAACCCCAACGCTGCGCTCTCTGAAATCAGAGAGCGCTTTTTTTCATCCGGCGTCACCCCACGCGGGCAAGGGAGACCCCGATTTTGCCGCCAGC
>JAFVAS010000183.1 GCA_017480395.1 Oscillospiraceae bacterium
ACGCCAAAATCCAGACATTTTTTCTGAAAGAGCTCTATTTTTCATTGCTTTTTCCGAAATATATGTTAAAATAGAAACCGAAGCTGAAGTTTTGCAAAAGTGATTTCTTTATATCTTTCTATCGATGAGGTGCATGCTATGGTCTCTTACAACACCGCCGAGCTGCGGCGCCAGAATCGCAACCGCGTCTTCCGCTATATCTACTCATCGGAAACCCCCGTTTCCAAGCAGGATGTGGCCCAGAACCTATCCCTCAGCCTCCCCACCGTGGGCCAGAACCTCCGGGAATTGCTGGACATCGGCCTGCTGGAGCTCCAGGGAACCTTTGACTCCACCGGCGGGCGCAAGCCCAAGGCCATCGGCGTCAACAGCCAGTTCAAGTTCGCCATGGGCCTCATGCTCTCCAACCGGCATATCCACATGGCCTGTGTCGATCTGCGGGCGCATCAGCTCTGCGACGCCACCATCACAAAACCCTTCTCCAACGACGACACCTATTGCCGGGAGCTGGGGGAGATCATCGAGCAGTTCCTGAACGAGAACGAGATCGACCGGGAGAAGCTGCTGGGCGTTGGCATCGCTCTGCCCGGCATCCCCGATCTGGAGCGGGGTGTGGTCGATCTGTCCCGGGTCGTGGACTTCCAGGAGCTGGACATCGCCCTGCTGAAGAAGTATATCCCCTATCCCCTCTTCCTGGAGAACGACGCCAACGCCGGCGGCGTCGCCGAGTGGTGGAACAACAGCAGCGCCTCCCCCATGGTCTACCTCTCTGTGCAGAAGGGCGTGGGCGGTGCCGTGCTGGTCAACGGTGTGGACTACCTCACCCACCACTCCCACTCCGGCGAGTTCGGCCATATGTGCATTGTCCCGAACGGTCTGCCCTGTCGCTGCGGCAAAAAGGGCTGCCTGGAGGCGTACTGTTCCACCGCCCGGCTGAGCGATAACCTGGGCATCACACGGGAGGAGTTCTTCGCCGCCCTGGAGGCGGGCAACAAGGAGTACCAGCTGCTGTGGAACGAGATGCTGGATCACCTGGCCTACGCCGTCTACAACATCCACATCGTCCTCGACTGCGACATCATCCTCGGCGGTGTGCTGGCCCAGTTCATCGAGCCCTATATGCCCGACCTGCGGGCCCGGGTGAGCATGATCTCCTCCTTCCCCACCGACGGCTCCTACCTCCACTTCTCCAAGTACCGCAAGTGGACCAGCTGCGTCGGCGTGGCGCTGCACTTCATCTCCGATTTCCTGGATACCATTTAAAGCTTATAGAAAAACAGGGCCCATCGGCATACGCCGATGGGCCTTTATCTGTCGATTATACTGCACAGCCCTTTGCGGGCATTCACTCTCCGTTGAAGAAGTTCTTGGGGTTCTCCACCATGATCTGATGGATGTCCGCATCGGTCAGGCCGGCGGAGCGGAGCATGGGAATGACCACCCGGCTGACATAGGTGAAGTCCACGTCCAGGTTCAGATAGTCCCGGTTGACGGTATCCTCCCAGCTGTCCCAGAAGGCCAGGTAGGTGGCCCAGTCATGGCTGAGGAAGATCCGATTGATGAAGCCCTTCTCACACAGGGAGATGATGTTGCGCACGGAGTTCTCCACCGGGTTGTCCTTGTCGCCGTAGGCCAGCCGGTCGAAGCCGATATAGGCCCCGGCCTTGACCAGATCCTCCTGATAGGCCCAGTCGTTGCCGTCTCCGGTGTGGCCCAGGATGACCCGGCAGGGATCGACCCCGGCGGAGGCGTAGATGTCCAGCACCTCATAGCCGGTGAAGGCCCGGGGATCGTGGTGGCAGAAGATGGGCAGTCCCGCCTCCTTGGCCACGGTGCCGACGCAGTGGAGCAGCTTGCGCTGGAGCGGGGTGACCCCCGCCCGGGTGATGCCGTTCTTCATGATGCCGGGGAGCGAATCGGTGCCGGAGATGCCGTTCAGGCACTCGTCCAGCAGCAGATCGTGGATCTCCCCCTCATCCCGCATGGCCAGCCAGGCCTCTTCCTGGTAGTAGAAGCCGGAAGAGGCGACAATGTTCACGCCGGAGCCCTTGGCGACGTCCCGCAGCAGCCGGATGTCCCGGCCCAGATTGACGGCGGTGCCGTCCACAAAGGTGGAGATACCATGCTCCTTCGCCTTTTTGAGCTGGCCCACGGCCATCTCCACCAGCTTGTCATATTGCAGGAATTTGTCACCAAAATTCATGCGCATGGACCAGTCGGCGCAGGTGATGTGCTCGTGCATCAGGGTCTGGCCCAGCTCCTCGGCGGGGACGGTGCCCAGTACAGTATTGACTAACATAGCTGTTCCCTCCAATTACCGCAGCTGAAGCTTCTGGGCCTCGCGGCGCAACTCGGAGCGGAACTCCGGTGCGGCGACATTGATCAGCTCCTCCACCCGCTGGGCGACGGTCTTACCCCGCAGCTTGGCGATGCCGTACTCGGTGACGATATAGTCCACGATGTTCCGGGAGATGGAGACGACCGCGCCGGGCTTGAGCTGGGGCACGATCCGGGAGATGGTGCCGCCCTTGGCGGTGGCGTTGATGGCGATGATGCCCTTGCCGCCCTTGGCGTGGTAGGCGCCGTAGGCAAAGTCGGTGGCGCCGCCGGTGCCGGAGTACTGCATGGAGCCGATGGACTCGGAGCAGACCTGACCGGTCAGGTCGATCTCCAGGGCGGTGTTCAGGGAGACCATGTTGTCGTTCTTCATGATGTTGAAGGGGTTGTTGACATAGGCCGTGGGCAGAATCTCCACCATGGGGTTGTCGTTGATATAGTCATACAGCTCCCGGGAGCCCCAGCAGAAGGCGCCGATGGTCCGGTTGCGGAAGAACATCTTCTTGGAGTTGTTGACCGCGCCGCACCACATCAGCTTGCCCATGGAGGTGGAGATCATCTCGGTGTAGATGCCCAGATCGTGGCGATCCTCCAGGTCGTGGGCCACGGCGTCGGGCAGGCCGCCGATGCCCAGCTGAATGGTGTCGCCGTTCTTGATGAGGGAGGAGGCGTAGTGGGCGATCTCCAGCTGCTGGGGGGTGGCCGGGGCAATGGGGGCCTCGGTGATGGGGTAATCAACGGAGATGAAGTAGTTCACCTTCTCAATGGGCACCCGAACGGTGCCGCTGGTGTAGGGGATCTGGGGGTTGACCTCAAAGATGATCATGTCGCAGGAATCCAGCATCTCCAGCTCCGCCTGCTGGGTGCAGGAGACCGCCACATAGCCATAGCGGTCCATGGGGGTGACCGCCGCCCAGAAGATATTGGGCTTGCGGGTCTCCATCATCACCTGGGACATGGAGTGGAGATTGTTGGGGCAGAAGTTGATGCGCGTGCTGCCCTTTTTGACCTGTTTGCGCAGCGGCGCGCCAAAGAAGATGGAGTTGACGCTGATGACGCCGTCCAGATTGTTGTTGGGGTCGCTGATGAAGGGGTACTCCTCCTGGGGGGAGCCCATCCAGACGCAGACGTCCTCCACCCCGCGGTCGGCGATGGTGTGGAGATTGCGCAGCATCGCCAGCGGCTCGTTGCCATAGGCGGCCTGGGCGATGGTGTCGCCGGAGCGGATCTTGCCCAGCGCCTCCTCCAGGGTTATAAATTTCGACTCGTACAGTTCCTGCTTCGTCATATGATACACACTCCTGTTTTCAAAAGATCCTGCACTTCCATGGTTTTGGAACGCTCATTTGTGAATTTGTAATCTATTCTATTCTACTGGATTTCCCGCCCTTTGGCAAGGGCCGTTCATCAACATCTTGTAGTTGTTCCTCCCCAGTTTGGAACACAAAGACCTCCTCCGGGCGGCGACGGAGCAGGCGCTTGCCCCCGGCGTCCCCAGTGAGGGACAGCAGCTCCTCCCGGTACCGGGCGGAGAACCACACCGGATTGCCCCACTCCGCGCCGCAGGCCAGGCACCCCATAGGCTTGCCAGAGCGCTCCACCCCGGCGAGAAAGTCCCGGAGGGTCTCCTCCCGCAGCCAGGGCTGGTCCGCCACGCAGAATAGGTAGGCGTCCCCCTCCGGGGCGCACTCCAGCCCGCGCCGCAAACTGGAGGCGACGCCCTCCACGCTGTCCGGGTTGTCCGCCCAGG
>JAFVAS010000184.1 GCA_017480395.1 Oscillospiraceae bacterium
AAAAGCTGGTTCCAGCTTTTGATAGCGCCCCAGGCGCGTAGAAGTCTTAATGAGCCGGGCTGTCTTGTGCTGTGCACAAGGCAAGCGTGCGCAGCACGCGGGCACTCTTTCATTCAATGTTGAATGAAAGAGTAGGATCAAACGTAATCAGCATGGCACTCACCCCCTTCCGGGGATATGTAGCCAAACCGCCGCCGCCTGATTCATTTCAGCGCCCTCTTCGCCCCTTGCGGTGGCCTCCGAGGGAGGTTACGCTTATCATACCGAATCTGGAAGGGATTGTCAAGGTGACAAAATTCGACAACCGCTCCTGCCCCAGCGCGGCCCCGCTCTTGCGCGGAGGGACACATTATGCTAAAATATCCCCAAAAAGGAGGGATTTTGTATGCCAAAGCCCGTCAAAATTCTGTTGAAGATCCTGCTGATCGTCGTCCTCGCCGTGGTCGTCCTCTTCGGCGGCCTGCTGGCCTTCCTCACCATCACGGAGTATAGGCCCGCCGACGTGGAGCCCCTCGCCCCCCTCAGCCTCGCCGCCGCCGACCCCCTCCCCGCCGGGGAGAGCCTGGACCTGCTGAGCTGGAACATCGGCTACGCCGGGCTGGGCGCCGGGTCGGACTTCTTCATGGACGGCGGCAAGGACGCCCGCAGCGCCGACCGGGACACGGTGCTGCAATACCTGGCTGGCATCAACGCCACCCTGACCGAGGAGGGCTATGACCTGACGATGCTCCAGGAGGTGGACGCCGATTCCTCCCGCACCTACTCCATCGCGGAGACCACCGCCCTGGCCCGGGGGAACAGCTTTTACGCCCTCAACTACTCCTGCCCCTTCGTCCCCATCCCGATTCCCCCCATGGGGAAGGTGCACTCCGGCCTGCTGACCCTGTCGGACTATATGGTGGACTCCGCCCAGCGGGTCAGCCTCCCCTGCCCCTTCTCCTGGCCCCTGCGCACCGCCAACCTCAAGCGCTGCCTGCTGGTCAGCTATCTCCCCATCGAGGGGACGGACAAGCAGCTGGTGCTGGTCAACCTCCACCTGGATGCCTACGACGACGGGGAGGGCAAGATCGCCCAGACCAACGTGCTGCGCTCCTTCCTCCAGCGCGAGTATGAAAAGGGCAACTACGTCATCGCCGGGGGCGACTTCAACCAGACCTTCCCCGGCTCCCTGGAGGTCTACCCCATGCTCGACGCCGACTACTGGACCCCCGGCGTGCTGGACGACAGCCTGCTGCCCGAGGGATGGCGCTTCGCCTATGACCCCAGCGCCCCCACCTGCCGCCTGCTCAACCAGCCCTATGACCCCGCCGACACGGCCCACACCCAGTACTATGTGATCGACGGCTTTATCCTCAGCCCCAACGTCACCCTGGAGCAGGTGGAGACCCTCGACCTGGCCTTCGCCAACTCCGACCACAACCCGGTGCACCTGCGCTTCACGCTGGGCGCGGAATAATTCAGGAGGTGTCATATTATGAGCGAACTGCTATCCCTGGAGGCGCTGCGCCGCGCCTACGATGAGGCGGTGGCGGCCAGAAGTGCCCTCTACGAGGAAAAAAACGCCGCCGACGGACAGCTCCGGGCGGAGCGTGCCCGCATCGAGGACGCCAACAAGCCCGTCACCCCCCTCTCCAGGAGCTATGGTTATCTCGGCCTGCTCGGCATCGTGGGCTATTTTCTGGGCGGCGTGTGGCGCATGCAGGGGCGGATCATCTGCGGCCTGCTCGGCCTGGCCATCTGGATCTGCGTGCCCTTCGCCGTGAACGCCATGCACAGACAGCGCAGGGCCCAGGCCCTGGCCGACCTGGAGGCGAGACAGCAGCAGCTGGACGCCGACTGCAAGAAACGGCTGGACGCGCTGGATCGGCGCATCGACGCCCTGCGGACCCAGGAGCAGGACAGAAGGAACGCCCTCCTCCGGGTGGTGGACGACGACGCCATGGAGACCATGCTGGGTTATCTCCTGGCCCGGCACAGGGACAGCCACGGGTACAGCTTCTACTCCACCTATCACGACCGGAACGTGGCGGGCAACCGCACCATCCACCGCAAGTACCTCTGCTTCCTGCTGCCCGACCGGATCAGCACCCGGTTCCAGAGCGGGCCCCTGGACGAGGATCGGGTCTCCGGGCCGGATCTGGTCTTTGCCGAACACGGCCTGCCGGAGCTGAGGGAGCCGGATCTGCTCCAGGCCGTCGCCGACGACCTCTTTGCCCGGTTTCAAGCACGGGTCAACCCCGCCCAGCCGACCAATGCGGACATTCTCGAAGGACGCCTCGTGACCGTCAGCTACTCCGACGCCGTGCTGGACGAGAAGCAGCACCTGCGGGGCCTGGAGATCGCCCGATGGGTGGAGTACGACGAGATGGGGTAATAGAGAGAGAAGAGTGAAGAGAGAAAAGAGAGCTTCCCCCTACGTCCCCCTCCAGGCCTGGTTGCGCTCACACCACCGCCGCAGGGCGATGCGCCAGTCCTTCACCGGGTCGCCCCCCTTCATGCGCCAATCGTTGTTTGTGTAATGATAGTAGAAGGGGTCTACCTTGACATCCAGCCCCTTCTCCCCGGCGTAACGAAGGATGTCCATGGGGGACGGTGGATAAATCTGTGGATTAAAAGTCCCCTCCGGGCCGTCGGCGTCGCTTTCTCCCTCCTGAGCCCTTTCCGCGTCCGTATCCGTATGAGAGTTCTTTTTCATTTTCTTTTCCCTCGCCCTTTCCCTTTCTAAGGTTTCGGTTGGGTTTTGATTGGGTTTCGGTTGGGTTTCATTTGGGTTTTCATCGGGTTTCGGTTGGGTTTCATTTGGGTTTTCCTCCGGCTCCGGCGGCGTCTCCTTCGGCTGCTTTTTCGGGCGGCCACCCTTGGCCCCGTTGGCGCATTGGGCCGCGTAGTTGCGGACGGAGTGGTCGATGTTGGGCCGCACCGCGATGAAAACCGCCAGGGCCGTGTTGCTCAGGGACGGCTCCTCGCCGTACAGCCCGTAGCGCAGCATCCCCTCCAGGGCCTCCAGCCGCTCCTCCGGCGGCAGCACCGCCACGCACTCATAGTAGGAGCGCAGAAAGACAAAGCCCTTGCGCTCCTGCTCCATCGTGTCCGCTCTCTGTTCTGTCATGTCGATCTCCTTCCGTATGTATAGAACGTTTGTTCGTATTATAGCCCCCCCAACCCCGACTGTCCAGGGGCCGGGCGGCGGGAGTGAAGGCGCGCGGCGAAAAATACGCAAAAAAACCGCCTAACCTGCACAGCGCGTACAGGTTAGGCGGTGTTTTATGGCCCTTCGGGCCGAGAGAAGAGTGAAGAGTGAACAGTGAAGAGAAAAGGTGCCCGCCCAGCGGGCGAATGGGACAGCCCTCTCAGTCAGCTTCGCTGACAGCTCTCCCAAAGGGAGAGCCAAGTAAGATGTGCGCAGCACACCACTTCTCTTCTCTATACTCTTTTCTCTCACTCATCCTGCCAGGGTCAGCACCACGGAGCCGAGGCAGCACAGGGCGAAGACGATCATCCCCGGGTTCAGGCAGCTCACCG
>JAFVAS010000185.1 GCA_017480395.1 Oscillospiraceae bacterium
GCTGGAGATCCGCAAGAGAAGATAACCGTCGTTTCGGCGGTCGTGAAACGACGAGCTGCTCCCCGCGGCGGGCGCCCGGGGAGAGAAAGGAGGAGACGCTGTGTACACCGTGATCATTCAGAGCCAGGAGACGGCCCGATCCGGCCAGGACTACCGCAGGCTGTTCTTTGACGAATACATCGCCAAGGGGGAGATCGACTTCTGCACCTGGATTCGGACGGGAGATTCGGTGGATACTGCTGTCCCCGCACTCTATGATCTGATCGCGGGCAAGCAGAAATGGCGCGCGATCATCGTCCAGACGGAGACGGACCGCCTCTCGGAGTCGGCCCCGGAGGCCCGGCCGGAGAACCCCTTCGACTTTCTGGAGAATCAGGACACCGACCCCTACCGGGTGGAGGAGAGTTCTGTGCCGCTGATCCGCCTGACCCAGATGCTGGGGGGCATCCCGGAGCCGGAGATCAGATATGACGTCATGCGGGAGCCGGACGAGGACGGGGTGCTGCGCATCTTCTACAAGCCCGACCGGAGGCAGCACCGCGCCGAGATGGCCCGGCACAGGGAGCTTTCTGAGCGGTACGCCTTCGTGGAAAACCGGCCCCAGGAGATCTTCCTGATCTCCTCCCGCCCGCCGGTGGACAACACCGCCCAGCAGATCCGGGCGGCCTGGACCACCCGGCTGGAGAGCGAGAGCTCCGAGTTCTGGAGCCGCAACAAGTACCCCACCTCCTGCCGCTTCATCACCTGTGACACCCTGAACCCCCGCCACTCCCTCTACCCCGGCAGCCTCTTCCGCCTGTGGACGACGGTGCTGCTACTGGCGGTGAATCGGGTGGACGCCAGCTCGCTGCAGGCCTACCGACTCTACAACGCCCGCCCGGAGCTGGACACCGGGGCCATGAGCCGCCTGTTCTCCGGCTATCAGGAGCGGCTGGACACCATGCTGACCCAGCTGGACGCCGCCGAGGCCAATCTGGAGACGGTGGAGGCCCAGGCCGCCAAGCAGGCCCCCAAGATCAGCGAGGAGGTGGACGTGATCTTCTCCTCCCGGGACGACACGGGGCTTTACATCAACACCTCCGGCCTCGGCCTGGCCACCGACGCGCCCGAGAGCGAAAAGGGCTTCTGGGCCGCCTCCTTCCGCCGGGCGGGCCAGGCGCTGCACGAGCTGCTGCGCGCCCCGATGCGGGCGCTGGACGTGGCGGCGGAGGACACCCGCCGGCGGGGCGAGTTCGATCCCCGGGGGGTGGAGATCCTGAACCCCTATCAGCGCGCCGACTTCCAGGACGACCTGGAGCGGCAGTACCTCCGGGTGCTGGAGGCCCGGAGCCAGCTGGGCTTCAACCCCGGCCAGCGGCAGCTGGAGCGGCGGGTCATCGACGAGCAGGTGCGCCGCCGCATCGCCCAGCGGGTCACCCGGCGGCAGATCGGCGTGGGATTGGGCGTGGCCCTGATCGGCACGCTGGTGGGCCTGCTGCCCACGCTGGTGCTGGCCGGCTTCAAGGGGGCGCTGCCCCTGCTGGCCGGGCTGGGCGTGGTGGTGCTGGCCATGGCGGTCACCGCCGGGGCCTGCGGCGTGGAGCTCTGGATCCAGCGCCGGGAGATGGCCGACGCCATGGAGGATCACAACCGCTGCATGCACAAGACGGTGCGGGAGGTGCAGGACAGCGCCGGGCGCTATTCCGAGTACCTCAGCGCCCTGTGCAGCTATCTGCGCGGCCGCTCCTACCTCGATCAGGAGGAGGATCTGCGCTGCGGGCGCACCAACGTGGCCCAGCTGCGCCGGGGACACCGCCGCGCCATCCAGCGCTGCCAGACCACCCTGCGCACCTGGTCGGTCGCCCTGGGCGCCCCCCAGCGGGAGAGCAGCGTGGAGCGGGCCTTCTCCTTTGACCCGGAGGTTCCGCCGGAGCAGAATCCGGCCTATCGGATGCCCGCCGCCAACGGCGGCCGGGAGTTCCGCCTCAATGATAACGGCGAGACCATGATTTTCCCCTATTCCTTCGTGCAGGGGCTGAGTCTGGAGCGAGAGGAGTTATACGACGATGTCGACAGTGATAGCGCTGATTAAAATACTGATCGCCTGCGTCCCCTTTGCCCTGCTGCTCCTGGCCGTCGGCAAGATCAATCTGAAAAAACTCAACCGGGGCAGGCAGTTCGCCATGCCCCTGGTGGTACTGGGCTACTTCCTGGTGCTGCTGCTCCTCGCCCTGTGGTGCAACGCCCGCATCCGAATCCAGCTGGTGGACACCGGGGAGAGCGTGGGCTGCGTCCGGTTCTGGCTGACCTACACCGCCGCGCAGAAGGTGGAGTGCCTTCAGCGCTGGCTGCAGAGCCGGTTCAACACCGTCACCGGTACCTACGACTTCGGCGGCCTGATCTCCCTCGCCACCCCGGTGATGGAGCAGGTGGTCGAGGCCTTTGTCAAGTATCTGATGTTCGCCATCAACACCGCCGTGGTGCTGCTCTTCCTCCCGGTGAAGGCCATCGCCCTGCCGATCCTGAGCGGGATCTGGGGCAAAAAACCCGCCCTGGAGAGCGCCACCTCCGGCCACTTCTACGAATTTGACGAGGAGTACCACATCTGGTTCCTCCAGGCCCGCTGGCGGGATTACGCCGGGCTGATCCGGGCGGCGTACCTGGCCTCCGTGCTGGTGGGTGCCGTGCTGCTGGGGCTGTCCCGGATGTACTATGAGGTGCGCGTGTTCCAGTCGGTGCTGGCCCCGGTGCTGGTCAGCCTGCTGCTGGGCGAGATTTTCTGCCTGCTGGGGGGCTACACCCGCAGCGAATACGAGCAGGACATCCTGGGCGCGGACGCCCAGTCCCGGCAGGTGGTCAACCTCTCCAAGCTGCGGGACACCCTCAAGCGCATCTTCGGCGACCGGCTGCTGCTGGAGGGCACGGAGCTGGAGAACGGCGGCAAGAGCGGCGTCACCGATCTGCTGGAGCGCATGGCCGACGGCGACCGGGCGGCGCAGGTCTCCGCCGCCTATTTCCAGATCCTCCAGGCCGAGGGCGTGCCCCTGGACGTGGACAGCGTGGCCTCCGCCACCAATCTGCTCCGGCATGAGAGCGTGCTGTTCTGCAACCCCTTCTACTGGGATCTGACCCAATACTTCCTGCTGCCCATGTCCGACACCCTGATGAACCGGCGCAAGTGCCTGGTCATCGCCGGGCGCAAGTCCACCGAGCCGGAGATCCGCCGCTGGATGGAGGCGTCGGTGCAGGAGCACCTGAAGATGTCCGGCCTGTGGCGGGTGGGCTCCGTCGCCGACGACGAGGGGGAGTTTGAGATCGGCATCCTGCCCTTCTCCCAGCTCTACAACCTCGACATGCTCCACGCCCGCCGGGACTTCTTCCACCAGGTGGGGCTGGTGCTCATCCTGGAGCCCTCCCTGATCCTGGCCACGGGCCAGGTGGGACTGAGCCTGGTGGTCAACTACTGCGACGAGGACGGGGAACAGCCCACCTACTGCATGTGCGACCGCAACTGCGACGGCCTGGTGGACACCCTGTCCCACATGATCAAGCAGAGCATCACCATCGTCTCCGCCACCGAGAGCCCCACCTGCCTCCACTCCGAGCTGTGCTGGCACAGCGATGGGGAGTACCTCCACCGGCGCATCCTGCCCGACATCTCCCGCTATCTGGGCGTCGGCACCGAGCTGGCGGCGGCCTCCGTCAAGGAGCAGGTGCCCCGGGTGGTCTGGCGCAGCGAGAACAAATTCCCCGTGGTGGACATGAAGTGGATCGCCGGGCAGTACTATGGCCCCATCAGCCAGTACGCCAACCTGCCCCGCAATCAGGAGGCGGTGTATCAGGCCATCGGCTTTGAGGCCGACCTCTGGGGCACCCGGAAGGAGAAAAACGCCTGCCTCATCGTGGAGGATGAGTTCTGCAACCTGCTGGAGATGGTGCGCGTCTTCCTCACCCGGGCGGAGGAGCAGGCCTTTATCAACGTGATCTCGGAGAACTATCTGCTTCGGGACTACATGACCCACAACTACCGCATTTTCTCCGCCGACCAGAAGGCCATCCCCACCATCGTGGCCGACTACGCCCGCACCGAGCGCAACACCACCATCCGCCTGATCATGATGCTGGTGATGAGCGACTCCGTGGCCGAGGAGCTGGTGGAGAAGGAGCTGCGGCTGGTGGGCATCCAGTCCGGGGAGACCTGCGAGACGGTGAACCGCCTGATCGCAAAATACACCTTTGAGACCCGTCCCCTGGTGGTGCCGGTGCTGCGGGACGCCATCACCGGGCTGGAGCTGCAGAGCGGCTCCGAGTCCCGGCTCCAGATCCCGGAGGACAAAAAGGCCTCCTTCCTGGAGCGCA
Organism: Oscillospiraceae bacterium; assembly: GCA_017480395.1. Lineage (GTDB taxonomy): Bacteria > Bacillota > Clostridia > Oscillospirales > Oscillospiraceae > UMGS1766. Next base: position 4,339 of record JAFVAS010000185.1, read on the forward strand.
TCGGCATGTCCTTCCAGACCGCCTACTATATCACCGAGGACGACAAAGAGGGCAGCTCCTTCATGGACGCCAAGCTCTTCGGTCATATCTACCAGGCCAACCTGCCCGGCCAGTTCTTCACCTACGACGGCAAGTACTACGAGGTGCGCTCCGTCACGGCGGAGAAGGGCGTGCTGGTGCGCCGCGCGGCGGATCACATCGTGGGTCGGCGATACTACCGGCAGAAGCGCAGCTACTACCTGACCGGCCTGGACGCCGAGTCCAGCCGCAGCCGGATGGTCAACGGCATCGAGGCCACCATCGGCGGCTATCAGATCAGCGTGGAGACCGACGGCTATTTTGAGCTGGACGAGAGCAACAACATCCGCACCGCCAAGGAGGTGCGCTTTGCCGACGACGAGGCCCAGGCCAGCCAGCGCTTTGAATACACCCGCACCTACCACCATAAGAATGTTCTGCGGCTCCGGCTGCCCGACGCCTCCGAGGAGGTGCGCTACACCCTCTGTCTGCTGCTGATGGAGGTGTTCCGCACCGTCTACGCCGACGCCTGGCACTACCTGGCGGCGGTCACGGCCCAGACTGAGGCCACCCGCGACGCCCTGCGGGGGATGCTCTACGCCCTGAACGGGGACATGGTGGAGCAGGACTGCATCTACATCATCGAGGACAGCGACGTGGACATGGGCCTGCTGGAGTCGGTGGATCGCAACCTGGATCGGCTGCTGGGCATCCTGGCCGACTATCTGGACTGGCACACCGAGATGTGCAACACCCCCGATCCCCCGTCCGCCGGGCCGACCACAGAGGTTCAGCTGCCCCCGGAGGAGAAGGAAAAGGGCTTCTTCGCCCGGCTCTTCGGCCGCATTGGGGCCTTCCTCAAGCGGCTGCTCCACATCAAGGACAAAACCCCGGCCGAGGGGGA
>JAFVAS010000186.1 GCA_017480395.1 Oscillospiraceae bacterium
AATAAATAAGGTGGTTTCCTCCAGGTAACCCCCTGACCTTCGGGTCACCTCCGCACTTTATTGTGCGTTCTTCCCAGATTCCTTCTCTTGTGTTATCTTGAATTCAGCAGGAGCGACACCGCTCCCTGAAGAGAGAAAACACAAAAGGAGGAACCCCCATGTCAACCACCATCGGCATCCTGTCCATCATCGTGGCCTTTGCGGCGCTGATCGTGCTGACCTACAAGGGCATGTCGGTCATGTATGTGGCCCCCGTCTGCGCCCTGTTCGTCGCCATCGTCAACCGCATTCCGATCCTGGACGCCATCGCCGGCCCCTTCCTGGGCGGCACCACCGGCTTTATCAGCGGTCTGCTCCCCATCTTCCTGCTGTCCATCCTGATGGGCCGGGTCTATGTGGAGTCCGGCGCGGCGGTCAACATCGCCCGCACCCTGATGCGGGTCTTCGCCGGCAAGGCCAAGAGCCAGAAGACCAAGCAGACTATCGCCGTCTACATCTGCATCGCCGTCAGCTGGGCCATGTGCTTCGGCGGCATCGACACCTTCTGCGCCCTGTTCACCCTGTTCCCCGTCATGCTGACCATCTGCGCCGAGGCCAACATCCCCCGCAAGTACCTGATCGGCCTGATCACCTGCGGCGTCTCCACCGCCGCCCTGACCCCCGGCGCGCCCCTGGTCACCAACTACACCCCCATGAACATCCTGGGCACCTCCTCCGCCGCCGGCCTGATCCCCGGTCTGGCCGCCGTGCTGGTGATGCTGCTGGGCGGCGGCATCTATCTGAGCCGCTCCATCCACAGAGCCTCCGCCCGGGGCGAGGTCTTTGAACCGGGCAACGTCCCCTTTACCCCGCCCTCCGATGACCGCAAATATCCTCCCTTCCTCGTGGCGCTGCTGCCCCTGATCGCCGTTGTCATTCTGTTCAACGTCGTCAACAATCTGATTGTCGCCCTGGCCCTGGGCTTTGTGCTCTCCCTGGTGCTGCTGGTTCCCTTCTTCGAGAAGACCGAGGATTGCAGCCGGGGCAAGAAGCTGATCAACACTCTGAATGAGGGCGGCCGCTCCACTGCGGAGTCCCTGTTCATGGGCGCCATCGTGGTGGGCTTCGCCTCCGTGGTGCAGGCCACCCCCGCCTACGAAGTCATGGTCAACGGCCTGCTGGGCCTGCGCATTCCCGCGCCGCTGCTGGTGGTCATCGCCGTGGCGATTCTGGTGGGCCTCACCGGTTCGCCCCCCGCCGGACTGGCCATCGTGGTGCCCGTGCTGGCCGCCAACCTGAACCTGGCCCCCGAGGCGATCCACCGCATCGCCACCACCGCCGCCACCACCTTCGACACCCTGCCCTTCCAGGGCGCCATCCTGATCATGCTGAGCATGGCCGACCTGAAGCACAAGGACGGCTATCCCCCGGTCATGATGTGCACGGTGGTGTGGACCCTGGCCGCCTCCGTGGTCGCCGCAATCCTCTTCGCCATCTTCCCCGGCCTGGCCTGATCTGACCTCCCCCGCATTGCCCCTCGGATGAGGGGCAATGCCTGCATATCAACCATCTGTCCCGCGTATCCAAATCATCACAAAGAAAGGTGACGACACTATGAGCTGCAGCAAATATCCCCACATGTTCGAGCCCATGACCATCAAGGGTCTTACCTTCAAGAACCGGGTCATCGCCTCCCCCATCACCACCAACCGGATCGTCGATCACGGCTACCCCACCCCCGAGGGCATCGATGTCTACGAGACCAAATCCCGGGGCGGCTTCTCCGTCGTCACCGTGACCGAGAGCTTTATCGACCACGAGTACGCCTGGCGGCATGAGCACGGCATCAACGTCTGGGAGAACCCCATGACCACCTTCCACATGGAGTCCGTCATGGTGCTCACCGAGGCCATCAAGGCCCACGGTGCCATCGCCTCCATCCAGCTCAACCATGTGGGCGCCATGAACCACCCCGACGCCATCCCCGGCCACAAAAATCCCATCGGCCCCTCCGCCTTTGTCCGGGAGGACGGGGTTCAGGTGGAGGAGATGACGGTGGAGATGATGGAGCGCACCGCCGCCCAGTGGGCGGAGGCGGCCTGGAACTGCAAGGCCCTGGGCTTTCAGATGGTCAACCTCCACGGTGGCCACGGCTGGCTCTTAAACCAGTTCATCTCTCCCAAGTTCAACCACCGCACTGACGAGTATGGCGGCAGCATGGCCAACCGGGCCAAATTCCCCATCATGGTATGTAAGAAGATCCGGGAGGTCTGCGGTGACGACTTTTTGATCGAGTACCGCATGTCCGGCTCCGAGCGGATGGAGGGGGGCATGACCCTGGAGGACGGCATCGAGTTCGCCGAGATCATCCAGGACTATGTGGATCTGATCCACGTCACCTCCGGCTCCTACCAGGATCACGTCAACACCAAGGCCTTCTCCTCCATGTTCGACAAGCACGGCTGCAACCTGGATCTGGCCGCCGCCATCAAGGCCCATGTCCATGTGCCCGTGGTGGCCGTGGGCGGCTTCAACTCCCCCGCCCAGATCGAGGAGGCCATCGCCTCCGGCGCCTGCGACTTTGTGGCAATGGGCCGTCAGCAGTTTGCCGACCCGGACTTTGTCAACAAGACCCTGGACGGCCTGGAGGATCAGATCGCGCCCTGCCTGCGGTGCTCCTGCTTCAACCCCCTGGCCTCCGATCCCGACCAGCGGCCCATCCCCTCCCTGTGGCACTGCGCCGTCAACCCCTGGGGACAGCGGGAGCTGCGCTGGCGCAACGCCCCCCGTCCCACCGGCAGCCGCAGCGTGGTGGTCGTGGGCGGCGGCGTGAGCGGGATGTATGCCGCCGCCACCGCCGCAGAGCGGGGCCACCGGGTCACCCTGCTGGAGCAGGCCGACGCCCTGGGCGGCCAGCTCTGGTTCACCGAGATCGACACGGACAAGGAGTCCCTCAAGCGCTTCAAGGACAGCCTGATCGCCCGGTGCAAATATCAGAACGTGGACATCCGGCTGAACACCAAGGCCACCCCGGAGCTGCTCTCCGAGCTCCAGCCCGACCACGTCATCTGCGCCGTGGGTGCCCATCCCTTCGTGCCCCGGATTCCCGGCATTGAGCATTCCCAGCACGCCCTGTACGCCTACACCCACCCCGATGAGATCAAGGGCAAGCGGATCATCATCATCGGCGGCGGCGCCATCGGCTGCGAGAGCGGCTACTTCTTCGCCAGCGAGTGGGGTGCCCATGTGGACATTCTGGAGATGCGCAGCGACGTCATGATGGACTCCTATCCCTCCCAGCGCGCCGCCCTGATCCCCCGCATGAAGAAGATCGGCATGGGGCTGTACTGCTCCGTCAACACCAGGGAGATCAAGCCCAACGGAGTGGTCTTCCTGGACAAGGACGGCAAGGAGCAGTTCCTGGAGGCCGATCTGGTGCTCTACTGCTGCGGCAGCCGCTCCAACGACGAGGAGGTCAGGGCCCTGGAGGGCGTCGTGCCCCGTTTCGTCGTCACCGGCGACGGCAAGCGCGCCCGCACCGTCAAGGAGGCCACCTACGAGGGCTTCTGCGCTGCTATGGATATTCTGTAAGTTTCAGCCTGGTGTGCGCACGCCTCTTTGCGGCGTGCGCCGCGATGGATATTCTGTAAGCTGATTATTTCATTGGGAAAGCCGCCAAAGGGCGGCTTTCCTGCTGTTCGGAATTGTGATACAATAGGCGCAAGGGGGGATCGGCATGAACAGCCTGCAAATCAAATACTTTCTCCACCTGTGCCGCACCCACAACGTCTCGGAGACGGCGCGGCAGCTCTATGTCGCCCAGCCCGCCGTGAGCAAGCAGATCGCCGCCCTGGAGCGGGAGCTGGGCTTTGCCCTCTTCACCCGCACCAACCGGGGCGTCGCCCTCACCCCCGGGGGCGAGGAGATCTATGCCTGCCTCTCCCAGGCCTCGGCGGAGCTCCAGCGCGCCGCCGCCCGGGCCCGCAGGCGCATGGCGGATGAGCGGGAGTCCCTGAACATCGGCATTCTGGAAAGTCTCGGCCTGGACGAGCTCTCCGACGCCCTGGCCGCCCTGCGGCAGCAGTCCCCCACCCTGGAGGTCAACCTCTCCCGTCTCTCCGGTGGCACCCTGATGCGCCGGCTGAGCGAGGGGCGGCTGGACGTGGCCATCACCTTTGACCACGCCCTGGAACAGCGCACCGGCGTGGTCAGCGCCGAGCTGCTGCTGGATCAGTCCATCTTTATCATCAGCCGGGAGCATCCCCTGGCCCGAAAGCCCGACCTGTCCCCCGCCGACCTCTCCGGCGAGATCATCTGCCAGAACGTCTCCCCCGAGGGGGACTTCTATGACCGCCATCTCCACCAGCTGCTGGAGATGCTCCACATCCGGCCCCGGGGCTACCTCTCCACCGAGAACCTGGCCTCCGGCCTGGCGGCGGTGGAGACCAATCTGGCGGTGGGCCTCATCGACGAGCGCATCCAGCTGCTCCACCCGGAGCGGTTTCGCCTGATCCCCAGCGGCACCTATCAGAGCATCATCTGCGCCTGGATGGAGGACAACCGCAATCCCCTCATCCCCTGCCTGGCCCAGGCGCTCCAGGCCTGCTTTGTCTGAGCGGCCTGCCATGCAAAATTCTGCATGGCAGGCCGCTTTGCCATAACCAAATCAGAATGGCATGTCCATCAAACCGGTATTTTACAATCCGATGACGGGGGAATACAATACGGGCAGAGACCAAACCCCGCCACAGACAGGAGGAATTTACTATGGCAATGACCCTGGAGGAGCTGAACCGT
>JAFVAS010000187.1 GCA_017480395.1 Oscillospiraceae bacterium
TCCCTCCAGACCGGGGAGAACTGCGGCGCGGCCCTGCCGGATGCGCCGGGCCGGGAGACAATGCTGCGGGCCATGGGCCTGCTCTCCCGGATGCTGACGCCGCCCCTGCGGGGCCGGGAGGGAGCACCGGGAATCCAGAGCGACCTCTGGCCCCTGGGGATCTCCGGCGACCGGCCCGTCTTTCTCTGCCGGGACGGGGCCATCGCCCCGGGCTGGCTGGCGGCCCACCAGCTGCTCTACGAGGCGGGGCTGGAATCCGATTTTGTTCTCCTCTTCCCGGCGGAGGAGGGAGACCGGGCGCTGCCCGGCGTGCACCGCGTCTCGCCGGAGCCGAAGGTGGAGGCGCTGCTGCGGGGTATGTGTGCCGCTCTGGTGGATGAGCTTCCGCCCCCGGAGACCGATCTGCCCCAGCCGGGGCGGGTACTGCGCTGGACGATTCCCTCCGGCGAAGCGCCGCAATTTGCCTGGGCGGGGGAGACCTTTGTGCTTAAGATCCGGGCACAGCTGCCCGCGGTGCGGTGGAGCATTCCGCTGACCAACGGCTCCTTTGGCTATCTGGGCATGGAGACCGGGGGCGGGTTCCTCTGGCGGGAGAACGCCCGCCTGACCCAGCTCACCCCCTGGACAAACGAGCCCCAGGGACTTCGGGGGCCGGAGGGGCTGGAGCTGCTGCTGCCGGACAACCGGGCGCTGTCCCTGTTCGCGGATGGCCAGGGTGCGTGTCGGGTCGTATATGGCCCCGGCTATCTCCGCTGGGAGAAGACTACGGAGGATGGCATCTCCGCAGCGCTGACGGCCTTTGTGCCGATGGGGCGGCGGGAGCGGGTGTTCCTGCTCTCCCTGCGGGGCGCGCCTAAGGGGGCGCTGCTGCGTTGGCGCGTGCTGCCCCGGCTGGGGGAGACGGACACCCACGGCCTCTGGGTCCGAGCGGAAAAGACCGGCACTGGCATGATTCTGACCAATCCCGCCACCGGGATGCGCCTTGCCCTGGGGTGCGGTGCGCCGCTGAACTGTGCGGATATTCCGAAGGGGCGGGCCCACCAGCTCCGGCTGACCTACGAGGCCCGGCCCGCCATGGTGCTGCAGGCGGGGCTGGAGCCCGACATGCTGGATGCCGCCGCCGCGGGAGACCTGTTGGAGGAGACGATGCGCGCCTGGCGCAGCACCTGCGGCGCGTTGGAGCTGCACGCCCCCGATGAGGCGCTCAATCACTACCTCTCCTTCTGGTGCCAATATCAGATTCAGGCCTGCCGGATGATGGCCCGGGCCTCCATCTGGCAGTGCGGCGGGGCCTTTGGATTCCGGGATCAGCTCCAGGACTGCCTGGCCCTGTTCCACACCGCGCCCCAGCTGGCCCGGGGCCACATCCTGGACTGCTGCGCCCATCAGTTTGAGGAGGGGGATGTGCTGCATTGGTGGCACCGTCAGGAGGGCCAGCCGGATCGGGGTGTGCGCACCCACATCTCGGATGATCTGCTGTGGCTGCCCTACGTCCTGTGCCGCTGGTGGGAGGAGACGGGGGATCGAACCCTGTTGGACGAGCCGGTTCCCTATCTGACCGCCCCCAGGCTGGGGCCGGAAGAGCGGGATCGCTACTTTGCCCCCAAAAACAGCGCCTGGACGGAGCCGGCCTATCTCCACGCGGTGCGGGCCATCGAGTGCCTGCTGGGCCGCGGCGTGGGGGAGCATGGGCTGTGCAAGATGGGTGCCGGGGACTGGAACGACGGGATGGACCGCGTCGGCGTCGAGGGCCGGGGGGAGAGCGTCTGGCTGACCTGGTTCGCCGTCATCGTCCTGCGGCGGTTTGCCGCCCTCTGCGCGGACTTCGGGGATGGGGAGCGCGCCGAGCGCTACCGCGACACCGCCCGGCGTCTGCTGCAGCATGCGGAGGAGAGCTGGAACGGGGCGTGGTATCTCCGGGGTTGGTTTGACGACGGCGCGCCCCTGGGGGACACCGGGTGCGAGGCCTGCCAGATCGACCTGATCGCCCAGGCCTTTGCCGTCCTCGCCGGGTGTGACCGGGAGAGGGGACGGCGGGCGCTGGAGGCGGCGGAGCGGCTGCTCTACCGCCCGGATGAGCAGCTCTGGCAGCTGCTGGCCGCCCCCTTTGACGGCCGGGGGCCCGACCCGGGCTATATCGCCCGCTACCGCCCTGGGGCCAGAGAAAACGGTGGCCAATACACCCATGCCGTCCTCTGGCTGGCCCTGGCCTGGTTCCGGCTGGGGGAGCGGGATCGGGGCTGGCGGGTGCTCCGGGAGCTTCTGCCGGAGCATCACCCCATCGCCCGCTACCGGGGCGAGCCCTTTGTGCTGGCGGGAGATGTCTCCATGGAGCCGGGCAAGGAGGGACGATCCGGCTGGAGCTGGTACACCGGGGCGGCGGGCTGGTATTGGCAGGTCGCGGTGGGGGAGCTGCTGGGCCTGCGCTTCCGCCGGGGTGCGCTCTGGGTGGAGCCGAACCTGCCGGAGGACTGGAGCGGATATGAGGCGACGCTGCGTCTGGAGGCGCTGACGCTTTCTGTCATCGTCCGCCGCGGCGCGGCAAATCGGCTGCGGCTGGACGGAAAATCGGTGGAGAACGGCCTTGCCCTGGGGGCCTTGACGGGGGAGCATCGGCTGGACGTGGAAATAATCTGAAATAATGGGTGACCATTCGGGGGAAATCGTGTATAATATGTCTACTGAAAAACCGCCCTGCGGATTGTCTGGAGGCACACGCGTGAAGATCGAACGAATGGAACTGATGCCCGGAGTGTGGCTGACCGCCGTGCGGGCGGAGCATCGGAGGGGGATGTGCTCTCCCTCCAGCTCCTCTCCCCCCTGCGGGAGGAGACGGCCACCCTGAACGCCCTTCTGCCCCCGCTGCTCCGGCGGGGCACCGCCCGTCTCCCGGATCGGGAGCAGCTGGATCACGAGCTGGACGACCTCTATGGCGCGTCCATCACCCCCACGGTGCGCCGCCGGGGGGAGGTGCAATGCCTGGGCTTCGTCGCCCGTTTGCCCCGGCAGGAGCTGGTGCCGGAGGGGATTTCGTCGGTGGAGCGGGGGGCCGCGCTGCTGGGGGAGCTGCTGCTTCACCCCGCCACCCGGAGCGCCCGGCTGCGCCAGGACGACGTCTACGCCACCCGCGCCGCCCTCACCCAGGCGCTGCGAGATCGGAGACGGGAGGAGGACGCCTATGTCCGCCGCCGTCTGCTGGAGGAGATGTGCCGGGGGGAGGCCGCCGCGGTCTGCCCCTGGGGGGTGGAGAAGCGCAGCGAGAAGGTGACGGTGGCCCGGCTCTTCTCTCAATACCAGACGCTGCTGGAGCGGGCCGATGTGGAGCTGTTCTACTGCGGCGCCGAGACGCCCCAACGGCTGGAGCTGGCCGTTCGGGAGGCGCTGATGGGCCTGCCCCGGGCCTCCGCCCGCTATGACCTCGTCACGGAGACCGCCCGACCGGCTTACGACGGCCCCCGGGAGATCACCGAGAACACCGCCGGGCGGGAGCTGGCCGCCCTGGGCTATCGCCTGGGCTTTGGCCGGGATGACGCGCTGTTTCCCGCGCTGCTGGTGGTGGTTCACGCCCTGAAGAGCCAGTTGAAGGAAACGGCACAGGTCACGCTGTTGGAGGGCAAGGGGATTTTGCGCATCGTCTGCCCGAGGGAAAACCGTCCCCAGGTGGAGGAGGCTGTCTCCCGCCTGAAATGGAATGACATTGACGCATCGGAGGTGCTGTCCGCCCGCGCCGGCGTGCGGGATGCGCTGCTGGACGCCCTGGATGACGCGGCGAAGCTGGAGGCCCTGTGGCTGGCCGACTGTGCGGCGGGGGAGGTTTTTGCGCCGGAATCCCTGCTGGCCCAGGTGGAGCAGGTGACCGACGGGCAGTTCTACGCGGCGGCGCAGGAGCTGCTGCTGGATACGGCCTTCGCCCTGGTGAGGCCGCAGGAAGGGGGAGACAGGCGATGAAAGAGCGCAATTATCCCGCGCTGGGGGAGCGCTGCTACTGCGACACTCTGCCCAGCGGCCTGTCCGTCTATGTGATTCCCCGTCCCGGCATGCGCGTGACCCATGCGCTGGTGGGCGTTCCCTTCGGCAGCCTGGATGCCCGGGTTACCATCGCCGCCCGGCGTCGCACCCTCCCCGCCGGTACGGCCTGGGTGCTGGGCCGGGTGCTGATGTCCGCGCCGGATCTGGCGCCGTACCATCCCCGGGCGGTGACCCTGCCGGACTTCACCGGCTGCTCCATCACCTGCTCCGGCGGGTGGGAGCGGCCCCTGCGGGCGCTGCTGCACGCCGTCTATGACGCGCCGCTGGCGGAGGTTCACCCCGATACGCCCGATCAGGGGGAGGACGCGCTGATGAAGGGGCTCTATCAGGATGCGCTGCTGTGCCAGCCGGTACAGGGCACCCAGCGCAGCCGCGCCAGGCTGACGCCCGAGACGCTGAACCAATGCCGCAGGGCCTTCTGCCACCCGTCGCGACTGACCCTGTGTGTGGTGGGGGACGTGGAGCCTCAGCGGGCCATACAGCTCGCCGCCGCCATCCCGATCACCCCCAGCCCCAAGATCGAACGGGAGCCGGGAGAGCCGGAGCCGCCCCAGTCCGTGGAGCAGGAGATCGTATGTGCCGCCCCGGGACGGGAGCGGTTTGCCCTGGGCTTTAAGGCCGAGCCGACCCCGACCCTCCGTCAGGCCCTCGCCCTCGAACTGGCGTCGGAGACGGTTTTGGGCCGACATGCGCCCCTGGTGGAGCAGCTGCTTCGGGAGGGGCTGCTGGAGACGGATTACCGTCTGGAGGTGCGCGCCCATCCGGGTTTTGCCTGCCTGACCTGCACCGGGGCCAGCCGTGACCCGGCGGCGGTGGCGGATCGTTTTCTGCAGGAGGGGGTGTCCCTGGCCTGGAGCGGACTGTCCGACGCGGTGTTCCAGCGGGTGAAAAAGCGGGTCTGGGGCCGGCATCTGCTGGCGCTGGACGACCCGGAGCGGCTGAACCTCGCCCTGGCCCGCACCCATTGTGCCACCGGGACGTGTTATCTGGATTTTGACCGTCTGCTGGGCGAGATCACCCGGCAGGAGACGCAGACGCTGCTTCAGGAGACCATCTCCGCCCAGCGCAGCTGCCTGCTCATACTGCACAGCAAAGGAGCCTGATTTTTTTACCATGAATCCCATTGTATTTCCCGGCCTGGGGCTGGAGCTGAACGTTCCCCGCGTCGCCTTTTCCATCGGCGCGAAGGAGGTCTACTGGTACGGTATCATCATCGCCTGTGGCTTTATCCTGGGCTGGCTGTACTGCTATCGCCGTGCGCCGGAGTTCGGCATCAGGAAGGAGGACACCCTGGATTTTGTCCTCTGGGCCGCGCCCCTGGGCATCATCGGCGCCCGCATCTACTATGTGCTGTTCTACTTATCCATCTACCGCAACGCCGACGGCTCCTTTAACTGGGGGGAGGCGGTGGCCATCTGGGACGGCGGTTTGGCCATCTACGGCGGCGTCATCGCCGCGATCATCACCCTTGCGGTGTTCTGCAGGGTCAGGAAGATCAAGTTTCTGGCCTTCGCCGACCTGGGGGTCCACGGCCTGTTTATCGGCCAGCTGATCGGCCGCTGGGGCAACTTCTGCAATCAGGAGGCCTATGGCAGCGAGACCACGCTGCCCTGGCGGATGGGCCTGACGGTGGGGGGGAGCTATATCGAGGTGCACCCCACCTTCCTCTATGAGTCCCTGTGGAACCTGGTCGGCCTGGCCCTGGCCCACTTCGTGTGGCGCAAGCGGCGCAAGTTCGACGGACAGCTGTTTCTGTTCTATCTGGCCTGGTACGGCCTGGGCCGGGTCTGGATCGAGGGCCTGCGCACCGACAGCCTCTACCTCTTCGGCACCGGCATCCGGGTGTCCCAGCTGCTGGCCGGGCTGTGCGCCCTGATCGCCGGGGGGATTCTGATCGTCCTGACGATCAAACGGAAGCCCGATCCAAGTAA
>JAFVAS010000188.1 GCA_017480395.1 Oscillospiraceae bacterium
GCCGGATATTCCGTGCCCACCCTGTGCTACATGAAGGATATCAACGAGATCGGCGCCTGCCGCGTCTGCGTCGTCGAGGTGGAGGGCATCGACCGCCTCATCACCTCCTGCAACAACGTGGTGGCCGAGGGCATGGTGGTGCGCACCAACACCGCCCGTGTCCGGGAGGCCCGCCGCACCAATCTGGAGCTGCTGCTCTCCCAGCACCGCATCAACTGTCCCACCTGCGAGCGCAACGGCAACTGCCAGCTCCAGGAGGTCGTCTCCGCCTACCCCGTGGGGGACGAAATCCACTACAAGTATGACTATCTGGAGCTGCCCTGGGATCAGACGCTGCCCCTGATCCGGGACGAGAGCAAGTGTGTCAAGTGCTATCGCTGCGTCTCCGTGTGCGATAAGGTCCAGTCCCTGAACATCTGGGACATGGTGGGCACCGGCTCCCACACCACCGTCAACGTCTCCCACCACCGGAAGCTGAGCGAGGCGGACTGCGCCTTCTGCGGCCAGTGCGTCACCCACTGTCCCACCAACGCCATCCACGCCCGGGACGACACGATGAAGATCATCGGCCTGGACGGCGTGCTGAACGACCCGAACAAGGTCACCGTGGTGCAGGTTGCCCCCGCCGTCCGCGCCGCCTGGGGAGAGGCCTTTGGCCTCACGCCCGACGTGGCCACCGAGAAGCGGTTGGCCGCCGCCCTGCGCCGCATCGGCTTTGACTATGTGTTCGATACCAACTTCTCCGCCGACCTGACCATCATGGAGGAGGGCACCGAGTTCCTCCACCGGAAGCAGAATCCCGAGGCCCACAAGTGGCCCATGTTCACCTCCTGCTGCCCCGGCTGGGTGCGGTTCCTCAAGAGCCAGTATCCCGACATGGTGGATCAGCTCTCCACCGCCAAGTCGCCCCAGGCCATGTTCGGCGCGGTGACCAAGAGCTATTTCGCCCAGAAGATCGGCGTCGCGCCGGAGAACATCGTCTGCGTGTCCATCATGCCCTGTATGGCTAAGAAGGCGGAGCTGGAGATCCCCAACCTCAGCGACGCGGCCGAGGGCGTCAAGGACGTGGACTACTCCCTGACCACCCGGGAGCTGTGCCGCATCATCAAGACCGACCAGATCAACGTGGCCGAGCTGCCGGAGGAGGACTTTGATTCCCCGCTGGGCAGCGGCACCGGCGCCGCCGTCATCTTCGGTGCCACCGGCGGCGTGATGGAGGCCGCGCTGCGCACCTGCTACTATGTCATCACCGGCGAGAATCACAACGCCGACGAGACCTTCAAGGCGGTGCGGGCCAGCGGCAGCGATCAGCCCTGGATCGAGGCGGAGTACAATGTGGCCGGCATCAAGGTGCGCGCCGCCGTGGTCAACGGCCTGGGCAACACCCGGAAGCTGATCCGCGCTCTGCGCCGCGGCGAGGTGGAGTATGAGTTCGTGGAGGTCATGGCCTGCCCCGGCGGCTGCGTCGGCGGCGGCGGACAGCCCATCCACTTCAACGAGGAACGGGCCACCGAGCGCAGCAAGGTGCTCTACCACTACGACAGCGCCAACGTCCTGCGCTTCTCCCACGAGAATCCCGACGTCATCGAGCTCTACGAGGATTACCTGGGCGAGCCCTGCGGCGAGCTGTCCCACCACCTGCTCCACACCGACCACCACGGCTGGGAGATGGCCCGCGCATGGGCCTATGATGAGGACGTCGTTCTCTGACTACTCTGACAATTCAACGGTTTCTACGAGAAGGGCCCCGGCAGTCTGCCGGGGCCCTCTTTCTGCGCCGGGCAGGGGAGGCCCGCCAGCTTTTTCCCCGGATCCCCCCGGCGTTTTGGAGAAAACGACAGTTGACTTTTTGCTTCGGACTGCTTACAATGGTGCAAACACCTGTCAAGACACCTGCAAGAAAAAATGTCAACTTCGGAGGGTTTTTCATGACCAAATTCAAAGCCTTTCTCCAGCGGAAGGACATCGTGATCTCGGCCAAGCGATACGGCATTGACGCCCTGGGGGCCATGGCCCAGGGCCTCTTCTGCTCTCTGCTGATCGGCACCATCATCAACACCCTGGGGCAGCAGCTGCACATCGACTATCTGGTCACCATCGGCGGCTTCGCCACGGCGATGTCCGGCCCGGCCATGGCCGTGGCCATCGGCTACGCCCTGCATTGCCCGCCGCTGGTGCTCTTCTCCCTGATTGCCGTCGGCTCCGCAGCCAACGGCCTGGGGGGTGCGGGCGGCCCGCTGGCGGTGCTGGTCATCGCCATCATCGCCGCCGAGTTCGGCAAGGCGGTGAGCAAGGAGACCAAGGTGGACATTCTGGTCACCCCCGCCGTCACCATCTTTGTCGGCGTCGTCCTCTCCACCCTGATCGCGCCGCCCATCGGCACGGCGGCCAGCTGGGTGGGGAAGCTGATCATGCTGGCCACGGAGCTCCAGCCCTTCCTGATGGGCATTGTCGTCTCGGTGCTGGTGGGGGTGGCCCTGACCCTGCCCATTTCCTCTGCGGCGATCTGCGCGGCCCTGGGCCTCAC
>JAFVAS010000020.1 GCA_017480395.1 Oscillospiraceae bacterium
AGGACACCTCCGGCCCCTCCCTGAACATCCTGATCAAGCTGTGCTCCACCGTCTCCATCGTGTTCTGCGGTGTGATCGTGGCCTTCAACCTGATCGGCCTGTTCTGATTCCCGGTTTTATATCGGACAAGCCAAGCTTCTATCCCCCTGCCGGCACCGCCGACAGGGGGATTTTTTGCAGGGAAAGCCCTTGTGTCCTGCATGGAAACATGATAAAATTAATTGATTGCCCTGAAAGCAAACGATCCTTTGATTGCAATTCAAATAGAAAGGGGATTTTCTCCCATGATTCAGGTTTCCAACCACAGCGTGGTCTATCAGGACGGTGCCTTACGCCCCGCCGACGCCGCGGAAAAGACCGCCGGACAGGCCAGGACCATGGCCTATGGCATCTTTGCGCGCCACAACACCTCCGGCGACATGGCCTCCCTCCAGCTCAAGATGGACGCCATGGCCAGCCACGACATCACCTATGTCGGCATCATCCAGACCGCCCGGGCCTCCGGCCTGCAGCAGTTCCCCCTGCCCTATGTGCTGACCAACTGTCATAACTCCCTGTGCGCCGTGGGCGGCACCATCAACGAGGACGACCACGTCTTCGGCCTCTCCGCCGCCCGGAAATACGGCGGCGAGTTCGTCCCCGCCCACCAGGCGGTCATCCACTCCTACATGCGGGAGTGCTACGCCGGATGCGGCAAGATGATTCTCGGCTCCGACTCCCACACCCGCTACGGCGCCTTCGGCACCCTGGCCTTCGGCGAGGGCGGCCCGGAGCTGGTCAAGCAGCTCTTAAACCGCACCTACGACATCGCCTATCCCAAGGTGATCGCCGTCTACCTCACCGGTAAGCCCCGCCCCGGCGTCGGCCCCCAGGACGTGGCCCTGGATCTGATCCGCACCGTCTTCACCCCCGGCACCGTCAAAAACGCCGTGCTGGAGTTCTTCGGCCCCGGCGTGGCCAACCTCTCCATGGACTACCGCTGCGGCATCGACGTCATGACCACCGAGACCGCCTGCCTCTCCTCCGTCTGGTGCACCGACGACACCACCAGGCGCTGCCTGGAGGAGCTGGGCCGGGGCGACCAGTATGCCCCCATGGCCCCCGCCGACGGCGCGTGGTATGACAACCTGGTGGAGATTGCCCTGGACGAGGTGGAGCCCATGATCGCCCTGCCCTTCCACCCCTCCAACGCCTACACCATCCGGGAGTTCAAGGCCAACGCCGCCGAGCTGCTCCACGGCGTGGACGAGGCCACCCGCGCCCAGTTCGAGCTGAAAAATCCCCCCGCCCCCCTGACCGAGAAGCTCCGGGACGGCGAGTTCTATGTGGATCAGGCGGTCATCGCCGGCTGCTCCGGCGGCACCTGGCAGAACCTGATGCGCACCGCCGAGATTCTGAAGGGCGAGAGCATCCGCGACATGGCCTTCGGCCTGTCCGTCTACCCCGCCAGCCAGCCTACCTTCCTCGACCTGGCCAAGAACGGGGCCCTGGCCGACCTGACCGCCGCCGGAGCCACCATCCGCAGCTGCTTCTGCGGCCCCTGCTTCGGCGCGGGGGACGTGCCCGCCAACGGCGGCTTCTCCATCCGCCACTCCACCCGCAACTTCCCCAACCGGGAGGGCTCCAAGCCCGGCAACGGCCAGATCGCCTACGTCGCCCTGATGGACGCCCGGAGCATCGCCGCCACCGCCAGGAACGGCGGCCGCCTCACCGCCGCCACCGAGCTGGACTTCATTCCGGAGGATCGCCCCGACGAGCTGTATCACTTTGACGACGCCGTCTACCGCAACCGCATCTACCACGGCGTGGGCAAGCCCCAGCCGGAGACCGAGCTGGTCTTTGGCCCCAACATCGCCGACTGGCCCGAGCAGGTGCCCCTGCCGGAGAACCTGGTGCTCACGGTCTGCTCCGCCATCTACGACGCGGTGACCACCACCGACGAGCTGATCCCCTCCGGCGAGACCTCCTCCTACCGCTCCAACCCCCTGGGCCTTGCCGAGTTCACCCTCAGCCGCAAGGACCCCGCCTATGTGGGCCGGGCCAAGGAGATCAAGGCCCTGGAGCTCAAGCGCCGCGCCGGGGAGATCGACGACGCGGTCACCGCCGCCCTGCGGGGCTTCGATCCCGCCGACACCGGACTGGGCTCCCTGGTCATGGCCCTGCGCCCCGGCGACGGCTCCGCCCGGGAGCAGGCCGCCTCCTGCCAGCGGGTGCTGGGCGGCGTGGCCAACATCGCCCTGGAGTACGCCACCAAGCGCTATCGCTCCAATGTGGTCAACTGGGGCATGCTGCCCTTCATCAGCGCCGACCTGGAATCCCTGGGCATCGCCCCCGGCGATCAGGTGGTGCTGCGGGGCATCCGCTCCGCCCTGGAGGCCAAGGCCGACAGCGTGGACGCCCTCCTCGTCCAGAACGGCGCGGAGAAGGCCATCACCCTCCGCCTGCCCAACATGGCCGACGAGGAGCGGGACATCATCCTCTCCGGCTGCCTCATCAATTACTACGCCGGAAAATAATCTGCTGCACACCCAGGCGCGCCGCAAACCCTGCGGCGCGCCCTTTTCTGCGCAATTACAGCATGAACATTGACAAAAGTGTCTTGCAGATGTGGCGTTGTTTTAGACTGATTTTCGGTCATTTTTGCGGAATACAAAAGTTTCTTTGCAAAAAAAGTGCGCGAAATCCGCTCTTCCCCATTGCAAAATTCCGCGGCATGCGATATACTGTCTTTTGGTCAAAGTCACCTGTTCCCTTTGACCTGATCGTAGTTCCCGCGCCGTCGGTGCCCGGCGGTGCGTAGTTCAGAGAAGGAGGTTGCACATGGAATACAGCATTCCCTTTGGCTGTCTGTTCGGCATTCTGACTGTATTTTGCAGCTTGATCGTCATCGTGATTCTGTCCACCTTGATGAGCGCCGTCATCCGGGCCTTCGAGCGGAGCAAACAGCCCGTCCCCCAGACCGTCGCCGAGCGGCC
>JAFVAS010000021.1 GCA_017480395.1 Oscillospiraceae bacterium
AACGCCTCGTCGTGGAGGTTGACCAGCTCCACCAGGGCGTAGCGGGCCCTCTCCCCGGCGGGGGTGCCCATTTTCTCCTCGTAGTTGGCCTTGGCGGAGGCCAGGGAGTGGTTGCCGTCCCCCACGGCGAAGAGCAGCGGAGCCTTGCCCTGGGCGTCATAGCGGGAGGCAAAGTCCGCCGGGTCGGCCAGCGCGCACAGGCTGGCGCACAGGTCGGATTTCTGATCGTCGGTCAGGCGGTAGCCGGTGATGTGGCCCCCCCGCTCCATCAGGTCGAAGTCGTAGACCTGCTCCATCCCGTCGGTCTCCAGGGTGTAATGCTCGATCACTTCACAGCTCGGGTCGTCCAGCAGCAGCATGACGTGGGGCAGCTCCAGGGCGGCATGGCGGCGTACCGCCACCCGGGGCGGGATGCGGGAGAGGACGGTGCGCTCCGTGGCCCGGATCAGGCTGGACGAGCCGGGGTTATAGTCATAGTCCTCCAGATCCACCGCCCCGACGATGCCCCGGCGCAGCTTTCCGGAGGAGAGCCACCGCTCCACATAGATCAGGCTGTCGGGCAGGACGCGGAAGATTTCTCCGGCCAGATAGTCCTCCATGGCGGCGTTGATGGCGGCGATGTGGGCCTCGGTCTGGCCGTCCCCCAGAAATTGCTCCGGCAGGATGAGCCGCAGGGCGGAGGGGGCGTCCCCCACGGACTGATCGACCCGAGCCCAGTACTCCGGCTCGCTGGTGTACTGGTCACAGGCCACCACGCTCCACTTCTCCAGCTCCACCCCCTGGGGCAGCAGGATGTCCACCGGGCCAAAGCCCGGCGCGTTCCACGGTTGATTCATAGCGTTCTCCTTGTTGTATCGGTGCGGCAGCTTGCCTCCAGAGAGAACAGAGAAGAGTGAAAAGTGAAGAGAATCGGTGTGCTGCGCACGATTCAATCCGGCTTTGCTGCGCAAAGCCACCACTTCTCTTATCTCTTCTCTCATCAAGCGCCGCGTCAGCGGTGCTTGATGAAGTCCTCCAGCCGGTTCAGCGCCTCGGCCAGGTCCTGGATGGAGGCGGCATAGCAGGCGCGGACAAAGCCCTCTCCCCCGGGGCCGAAGGCGGAGCCGGGGATCACCGCCAACTCCTTGGCCTTCAGAAACTCGGTGCAGAAGGCATCGCTGTCCAGGCCGGTGGAGCGGATACAGGGGAACATGTAGAAGGCCCCCTTGGGCTCAAAGCACTCCAGCCCGATGGTGCGGAAGCCGTCCAGCAGGAAGCGGCGGCGGCCGTCGTACTCGGCGCGCATGGCGGCGATGTCCTCGTCGCCGTACTGCATGGCCTCGATGGCGGCGTACTGGCTCATGGTGGGGGCGGACATGATGCCGTACTGGTGCAGCTTGAGCATCTGGCCCACCAGCTCCCGGGGGCCGCAGAGGTAGCCCATGCGCCAGCCCGTCATGGAGTAGGCCTTGGAGAAGCCGTTGACCACCACGGTGCGGTCATACATGCCGGGGATCTGGGCGATGGAGACGTGGGGCTCGTCGCCGTAGGTCAGCTCGGCGTAGATCTCGTCGGAGACCACCAGGATGTTGGTGCCCTCCAGCACCTCGGCGATGGCCTCCAGGTCGGAGCGGCCCATGATGCCGCCGGTGGGGTTGCAGGGATAGGGCAGCACCAGGATCTTCGTTCTGGGGGTGATGGCGGCCTTCAGCTCCTCGGCGGTGAGGCGGAACTCGTTCTCCACCTTGGTCTCCACATAGACCGGCGTGCCCAGGCTCATGCTGGACAGGGGGCCGTAGCAGACGAAGGAGGGGGTGGGGATGATGACCTCGTCCCCCGGCTCGATGGTGCAGCGCAGCACCAGATCCAGCCCCTCGGAGCCGCCGACGGTGACCACCACCTGCTCGTCCGGGTCGTAGGAGAGGTGGAAGCGCCGCTGCATATAGCGGGAGATCTGCCGCCGCAGCTCGGACAGGCCGCGGTTGGGGGTGTACTTCGTGTAGCCCTTCTCCAGGGAGCGGATGCCGGCGTTGCGGATGTGCCAGGGGGTGATGAAGTCCGGCTCCCCGATGCCCAGGGAGATGGCGTCGGGCATATCCTCCAGAATGTCAAAGAATTTGCGGATGCCGGAGGGGGGCACGTCCTGGATGCGCCGGTTCAGCACAGAGGAATAGTCGATCATACGTAGCTAAACCCCTCTTCCTGCGGCTCCGGCTTCTCGAAGATCAGGTGATTCTCCTTGTACTTCTTGAGGATGAAGTGGGTGGCGGTGGAGGTGACGCACTCGATGGTGGAGAGCTTCTGGGTGACGAAGCTGGCCACCTCCCGCAGGGTGCGCCCGGAGATCACCACCGTCAGGTCGAAGCCGCCGCTCATCAGATAGCAGGACTCCACCTCCTCATACTGGTAGATGCGCTCCGCGATGCGGTCAAAGCCGTTGCCGATCTGGGGGGTGACCTTCACCTCGATGAGGGCGGTGACCGCCTCCCGCTCGGTGCGCTCCCAGTCGATGACCGCCTTGTAGCCCACAATGGTGCCGTCCTCCTCCAGGCGCTTGCGCGCGGCGGCGGCCTGCTCCTCCGAGGTGCCCACCATGGCGGCCAGCTGCTTGTCGGTCAGGGTGCAGTCCGCCTCGATCAGGCGCAGCAATTGTTCCATATTCTAATTCCTCCTGTCGATCCGAATGGATGAATGCGTGTCTGGGATAAACCGGAATGAACGCCGGTTAATGTTTTATTATAATAAGTTATTGACGAAATTGCAATGCTTCCTTGTGTTTTTTCCCCGGGGGCGGTATAATAGACCCAGAAAGAGCCATCCCAAAGGAGGGGATTCTATGGAACGGGGCTTCATTCAGGGCAAGCTGGAGATCAAATTCCTGCTGCTCTACATCCTGGGCCGGGCGGAGTCGCCCCTGAGCCTGGACGCGCTGACCGACGTGGCGCTGTGCGACGACGGCGTGACCTATTTCGACTTCTCCGTCGCCCTGTCCGAGCTGGTGGACACCCAGCACGTCCTGCTGGAGCGCGGGCAGTATTCCCTCACGGAGAAGGGCCGCCGCAACGGGGCCATCACCGCCGACCAGGTGCCCTACTCGGTGCGCATGAAGTGCGACGTGCGTATGGGCCAGATCAACGCCCAGCTGCGCCGGGAGAGGCGCATCCGCTCCGAGCTGGCCGAGCGGGAGGAGGGCGGCTGGCGGGTCAAACTGGCCCTGGACGGCGAGGAGGAGCCGGAGCGCTTCCAGCTGGCCGTCACCGTCCCCCTCCAGGAGGACGGGCTGAAGCTCATCGCCCGCTTCCGCGCCGACCCGGAGGGGTTTGTGCGGGAGATAACGGGAATACAGTAACGGAACGCCCCCGACGGGGGCGTTTTGTCATAGTGAAAAGAGAAGAGATAAGAGAGAAGAGAAGTGGTGTGCTTCGCACATCTTACTTGGCTCTCCCTTTGGGGTGTGCGAGATTCAAAATCTTTGATTTTGCCAATCGAGCCA
>JAFVAS010000189.1 GCA_017480395.1 Oscillospiraceae bacterium
CGAGTATGTCCGGGTCACCATTTACCGCTATTGGTGGGACAGCGACAACGACCGCAAGATGAACGCCCTGTCCCCGTCGCTGATCGAGCTGACGCTGAACGGCGGCACCTGGGCGGACGGCCTGACCTTCGGCAACGGCTGGATTTTGGACCCTGAGGCGTCCACGCCTGAGCGGGTTGTGCTCTACCTCAATCGGCCGCTGGATTCCGGCGATACGTCTCCGATCTTTACCGACACGCTGACCATCAATCCCGCCGCCGCCGCCTCTATGACGACCACCCGGGAGGGCAACGTCATCACCACGACCTATCAATATAACGGCGTGGAGTTCGGCATCGAGGCCGAGGCCGACGCCGTGCAGACCCACAACGCCGAGGCCGCTATCCTGAGCGCCTGGGGCCGCTCCGTCTCCATCGCTGACGACGGCTCGCTGAGCCTGAACTGAGGAGGAGAGGTACATGAAAAAGCGTTTTTTCAGTCTGCTCCTCATCTTCGCCCTGGTTTCGGCGCTGACGGTGACCGCCTATGCCGACGACTTTACCGGCATCGTCTACTTTGACGGCCAGCGGCTGAACAGCGACTTCACCTCCGCCGACATCTACCGCGCTGCGGGCTATCTTCAGCCCGGAGATGAGACCACCTTCACCGTCTACCTGCGCAATGACTATGAGCAGGCGGTGGACTGGTGGATGAGCAACGAGGTGTTGACCAGCTTTGAGGACAACAACATCGCCGAGGGCGGCGCGTACACCTACCGCCTGGCCTATACGGACACCAGCGGCGAAGAGCATGTTATCTACAACAGCGAGACCGTCGGCGGCGACGTCGGCGAGGGGCAGGATGTGGGCCTTTACAGCGCCACCAACGCCCTGGATCAGCTCTTCTACCTGGATACCATCGGCCAGGGCCAGGAGCCCTATGTGACGCTGCGGGTCTCCCTGGACGGCGAGACCCAGGGCAACGACTACCAGGACACCCTGGCTGACTTGCAGCTGAACTTTGCCGTGGAGCTGAGCAGCAGCACCCCTGACACACCCACCAATCCGAATCCGCCCCGTACCCCCCGGGTCAAGACCGGCGATGACTTTGTCATTGTCCCCTATGTGATCGCGGCGGGGGCCAGCGGGATCTTGCTGCTGATCCTGGCCATCGTCAGCCTGAAGCGGCGGAAGAAGGAGGAGGAACAGGCTTCGGCCTGATCCCTGAATGGAAGTTTTGCAGAACAGGATAAGGAGGCGAGGCATATGAAAAAGCGTGGACGGCTCGGGGCGCTGCTAGTGGTGCTCTGCCTTGTGCTGTGCCTGACCACGCCGGCCGCCTCCGCGGCAAAACCCTATCAGTATACCGTGACCATCTCCGGCGGCGCCTATGGAACGGTGAACGGCAGCACCACCCTCACCTTCAACTATGGCGAGATCTGGAACGCCCGGGATTACAGCGTGACTGAGACCAACCCGAAGTATCAGTTCAAGGGCTTCCGCATCAGCGGTCAGGAGGATCTGGTGGGCGCGATGCGCGTCACCAAGGACGTGCACCTTGTGGCCGCCTATGGCATCCCCGGCCAGCTTGTGGCCTATGTGGTCAACTACCTTGACCGCGCCACGGGGGAGGCCCTCCACGAGAGCGAGACCTTCTATGGCACCGTGGACGAGCGCGCCGTCGTGCCCTATCTTTACATCGAGAACTATCAGCCCGAGGGCCTGAGCTACGTCAAGACCCTGACGGAGAACGAGGCGGACAACGTCATCGACATCTACTATAACTCCCTCACCGCGGCCAATCCCAACGGAGACAATGCCAACACCAACCCCAACGGGGAGAACCCGAATGGCGAGAATCCCAACGGAGACAATGCCAACGGAAACCACGATGAGGAGAATCCCAACGGGGAGAACCCCAATGGGGATGGCACCGAGGTGATTGGCGACGATGAGACCCCGCTGGCCGATCCGCAGGATGTCATCGATCTGGATGACGACGAGACTCCGCTGGCTCCGGGCATCAGCGATATCATCAAGCATCTGATTCCGGACGCGACCAATGAGGCAATCATCCTCTACTACATCCGCAACATCGGCATCGCCGTCGGCGCAGCCCTGCTGGGAGTCGGCCTGTGGTACTTCCTGTTCTTCCGCCGGAGAAAGCAGAGGCAGAAGGAGAAGTCGGATCAATGAGCGAGCGGACAGTCCCACAAAAACAGAAGAAGACGAGGAAAAGGGGAGGATGGATTCTCCCCTTCCTCTGCAATCTGCTGGGAACGGTGTTTCTGCTGGCTGTGATCGCGGTGCTCCTGCCGGTGACGCTGCCCAAGGTGATGGGCTTTCAGGTCTATCGCATCGTCAGCGCCAGCATGGAGCCCACCATCCCGGTGGGAAGCATCGTCTATGTGGAGCCCGCCCGGGGCAGCGAGATTGAGCTCAATGAGATCATCGCCTTCCAGGACGAGGGGAGTGTGGTCACCCACCGGGTGAAGGAGAACCACCCCGTCGAGGGCGAGTTCATCACCCAGGGGGACGCCAACGCGGTGGAGGATCTCACGCCCGTGGCGTACAGCAGCCTGATCGGTCGGGTGAAATATCACTTCCCCTATATGGGCGACCTGATGTATTTCGTCACCGGGACGCTGGGGAAGGTCTATCTGGTCTGTGTGATCGCATGCGGCGTGATGCTCCAGATCCTGGCCCACCGGCTGCGGGATCGGTAGATAAAACAAGAACAAGAAAAAAACAAAGGGACGGCATGTGCCGTCCCTTTTGCTGTGTGGGGTAAAAAATCAGGATTTTCTGTGCTCCCGTTTCCAGGCCTTGATCTGCTCCAGCCGGGTCTTGAAGCGTCCCTCCAGCCCCTGCTCCGTGGGGCGGTAGTACACCCGGTCGGCCAGGGCGTCGGGCAGGCACTGCATGTCGGTCAGCTTGTCCTCCGTGTCGTGGGCGTACTGATACCCCTTGCCGTAGTCCAGCTCCCGCATCAGCCGGGTGGGGGCATTGCGGATGACCAGGGGCACCGGCTCGGCCAGATGCTCCTTCGCGTCCCGGCTGGCGGCGATGTAGGCCAGCTCCATGGCGTTGGACTTCGGGGCCAGAGAGAGGTAGATCACCGCCTGGGTCAGGTGGACGGTGCACTCCGGCATCCCGATGAAGTGGCAGGCCTGGTAGGCGCTGACGCACAGCTCCAGGGCCCGGGGGTCGGCCAGTCCCACGTCCTCGCTGGCGAAGCGCACCACCCGCCGGGCGATGTAGAGGGGATCCTCGCCCGCCTCCAGCATCCGGGCCAGCCAGTAGACAGCGGCGTCCGGGTCAGAGTTGCGCATGGACTTGTGCAGCGCGGAGTTCAGGTTATAGTGCTCCTCGCCGTTCTTGTCGTAGAGCAGCGACTTTTTGGAGGTGCACTGCTCCACCGTCTCCCGGGTGACGATGACGGCCCCATCGGCCTGGATGTCGCCGTTGAGCACCACCATCTCCAGGGTGGAGAGGGCGGAGCGGGCGTCGCCGTTGGCAAAGACGGCAATCATCTCCAGAATGTCCGGTTCGATGCGGATATCCTGCCCCCCAAACCCCCGTGGATCGGTCAGGGCGTGGGAGAGCAGGCGCACCAGATCGGCGGTCTCCAGCGCCTGGAGCACAAAGACCTTGCACCGGGAGAGCAGCGCGCTGTTGATCTCGAAGGAGGGGTTCTCGGTGGTGGCGCCGATCAGGATGATGCTGCCCTTCTCCACAAAGGGGAGAAAGGCGTCCTGCTGGGCCTTGTTGAAGCGGTGGATCTCGTCCACAAAGACGATGGTGCGCTCCCCGAAGCGGCGGTTGTCCTCCGCCTGCTGCATGACAGCGCGAATCTCCTTGATACCGCTGGTGACGGCGGAGAAGTCGATGAAGGCGGAGCGGGTGCGGTTGGCGATGATGCGGGCCAGGGTGGTCTTGC
>JAFVAS010000190.1 GCA_017480395.1 Oscillospiraceae bacterium
CCAGGAGCTCATCACCAACGTGGCCACCGAGCACGGCGGCTACTCCATTTTCACCGGCGTGGGGGAGCGCACCCGGGAGGGCAACGACCTCTGGACGGAGATGAATGAGTCCGGGGTCATCCAGAAGACCGCCCTGGTCTTTGGTCAGATGAATGAGCCCCCCGGAGCCCGTATGCGGGTGGCCATGAGCGGCCTGACCATGGCGGAGTATTTCCGCGATCAGGAGCACCAGGACGTGCTGCTGTTCATCGACAACATCTACCGCTTCCTCCAGGCGGGCAGCGAGGTGTCCGCCCTGCTGGGCCGGATGCCCTCCGCCGTGGGTTATCAGCCCACCCTGGCCAACGACATGGGGGAGCTGCAGGAGCGCATCACCTCCACCCGGAGCGGCTCCATCACCTCGGTGCAGGCGGTCTACGTCCCCGCCGACGACCTGACCGACCCCGCCCCGGCCACCACTTTCGCCCATCTGGACGCCACCACCGTCCTCTCCCGTAAGATCTCCGAGCAGGGCCTCTATCCCGCCGTCGATCCGCTGGAGTCCACCTCCCGCATTCTGGAGGCCGACGTGGTGGGAGAGGAGCACTATCAGGTGGCCCGCCAGGTGCAGGCGGTGCTCCAGCGCTATGAGGAGCTGCAGGACATCATCGCCATCCTGGGCATGGAGGAGCTGGACGAGGAGGACAAGCGCACCGTCAACCGCGCCCGGAAGATTCAGCGCTTCCTGTCCCAGCCCTTCCACGTGGCGGAGAATTTCACCGGCGTCAAGGGCGTCTTCGTCCCCGTCAAGGACACGGTGGCCGGGTTCAAGGCCATCATCAACGGGGAGATGGACGAGTACCCGGAGGTGGCGTTTTTCAACGTCGGCACCATTGACGACGTCAAGAAGAAGGCTCCGGCCCTGGCCGCCCAGGCGTGACGTTCGAGGTGAAGAATGAAGCAATTTACCATGCGAATCTCCGCCATCCAGCGGGATTTTTACACCGGCGTGTGCGAGTCGCTGGTCTTCACCACCGTGGACGGCATGGTGGGCGTTCTCGCCGGGCATGAGCCCACGGTCTACGCCGTGGAGGCCGGGGAGCTGCGCTTCACCGCCGACGGGGAGACCCGCATCCTCGCCGTGGGCGAGGGGATCGCCCGGGTTTCGGGGGAGAAGGTCACCATCCTGGTGGACTTTGCCGAGCTGGCCGACGAGATCGACGCCATCCGCGCCAGAGAGGAGGCGGAGCGGGCCGAGGCCATCATCCGCGCCAAGGAGGACAGCCGGGCTGTCGCCGGAGCCGAGGCCGCGCTGAGCCGCGCCCTGGCCCAGATGAAGGTGGTCAGCAAGCTGAAAAAATAACCCCGCAGCGCGGGGACGAGACAGGAAAAGGAGTGGATCGCCGTGGATCAGCAGCAGGATATGGAACAGGCCCTCTCGACCTTTATCGAGCGGTTGGGCCGGGAGGCCCCGGACACCTTCTCCGGGCAGATCCGGCCCAAGCTGGTCTCCTGTGACGCGGCAAAAAAGAGCCTGGTCTTCTCGCTGGAGACCCAGGCCTGGATGCGCAACCCCGGCGGGGCGGTTCACGGCGGCGTCATTGCGGAGATCATCAGCATGGCCGTCAACGCCCTGGCCTGGTACTGCGCCGGGCAGCGGCACAATCCCGCCATCTCCATCCAGCTCTCCTATCCCCGTCCCGGCCTGATCGGGCCGGAGATCTTTGTCCGGGCCACCGCCATCCACGCCGGGCGCACCATCGCCTATACTGAGGCGGCCGCCTGGCAGCAGGATCGGGAGGATCGGCCCTTCGCCGTGGGCACCGGCGTGCACTACATCGCCATGGCCCTGGACGAGGACTGATTTACGTTACGATAAAAATGCCGAGCTACCACACATAAAGGCCCGAAACCAGATGGTTTCGGGCCTTTTTTGTTTGACTGAAATTATCCTGCAAAGACCAGACCTTCGAATACCTCCTCGTCGGACACGGCGGAGCTGCCGTTTCGCAGGGTGGAGAACTCCTCGAAATAGGCCCAGCCGGTGGTGCCGTCGGCGCAGCGGATCTGCACCCAATGGGCCCCGTCGGTCAGCGGGAAGGCCAGCGGGGAGGGGGAGGGCTCCAGGGTCAGGGTGGCGCTGTCCAGATCGTGCTCCTGATAGACGGTCAGGGGCTGCTTCAGCGTGATCGGGCTCCAGGGGGCATCGGGGGCGAAGAACTCGCCCTCCAGCGGGGCCATGACGCCGTCCGCCAGCACGAAGGTGCGCACCCCGCGCCAGGTCTGCATCACGTTCAGGTGGTCGGAGGCCTTCAGGGATCCGTCTCCGGTGTAGGTGGTGCCCGCGCTGTCCGGGAAGCTGGGGACGTAGCCCAGATAAGTCAGGCCGCCGTTGGCGTAGTCGAAGAGCTGGGTGGTCAGCCAGTCGTTGTCCCCCCAGTTGGTGAGGGCCAGCTCCAGCTTGCCGTCGGAGGCGTCCAGATCGACGAGGAAGTAGAAGGGGGTGTCCGGGCTCTCCATCCAGAAGCCAAAGGGCTCCATGGGATTCTCCGCGTCGGAGTCAAGCATGGGCTGTCCATTGACGGTCAGGGTGGTGATGGCGGCGTCGGACCAGAGGCCCATCTCATCCGGGGCGGCGGGGATCACGTCGTAAAAGATCTCCTCCTCCGTGCCGTCGCCGTCCAGGTCGGCCCGGCAGGGCGCGCCGATGGTCACCGGCATCACATAGCCGTTCTCGGCGCAGGGAAGCAGGGGAGTGGCGGAGATCTCCGCGATCAGGGTGCCCGCCCCGTCCGCCATCGGGTCGCCGGTGAAGGCGTTGACGGAGCAGACGACGTAGACCGACTGCCCCGCCTCCAGCGCCACCTGGACGGAATAATTGTCATTCCCCATGCTGCCCAGGTCGGCGATCACGGGCCGATACGCCTGGTTCAGGTAGCGCCAGCTGTCCTCAAAGGGCGCATCCAGGGCGTAGACCGTCCAGGCGACGGGGTCATGGGAGTAGTCGAAGCCGGGATTTCCGGCGGTGAAGGTGTAGACCCCGCTCTCTTCCACCGTGAAGGAGCAGGCGTCGTCATAGCAGTCCTGGTTGGCCAGGGTCAGGTGGAAGGGACTGGCCGCGGGCGTCTCGGTTTCCGGTTCTGCGGGCTCCGTCGTCTCGGTCGGCTCCTCCGGTGTGCTGGCCTCCGGTGTGCTGGCCGCCGGGGCGCTGACGGCGGGGGCCTGTTCGGAGGGAGTAGAATCGGCTCCGGCGCTGGGAACCGGGGACGCGCCGCACCCGGCGCAGACGCCCAGCAGAAGCAGGGCCAGCAGCAGGGGAACAATCTTTTTCATAGAAAACACTCCTTTTCTCGGTAGGTTGAGATCTCTCCGTGCCTTGCATCTATATTGTAAATTTGATTCGGAGTGAAAATCAATTTACAAATTGGTAAAGAAGCTTAAGAATCCATGAAGAAGGGCGGCCGGAGCGCCTGACCGTTCAGCACGGCGGAGACCAGGGTGTCCCCGGTATAGACCAGCTTGAGGGAGAAGAAGGGGACGCGCTCATCCAGCAGGCGCAGGAAGATTTTATCCCCCTCCCAGATGTTTTTGCGCAGCAGCGCCTGCTTGTCCACCCACTCCAGCACCCCCTCGTCGCAGGGCTTGATGGTGCCGGAGAAGGCGTCGCTCCAAAACAGGTGCATATACTCGGTGCCCCATTCGTCGGAGACGAAGGTGACGATGCCCCGGTACTCCCAGCGCTCCATGGTCAGGCCGGTCTCCTCCCGCACCTCCCGCAGGGCGCACTCCTCCGGGCTCTCGCCCGGCTCGAACTTTCCGCCGGGGCCGATCCATTTGTCCTGGTTTTCGTCGTGTTCCTTCTTGACCCGATGGAGCATCAGGTATGCCCCGTCCCGCTCCAGATGGCACAGGGTTGTGTTTCTCACGTCCATAGTGTCCCTCCACATTTTTTCTCCATGCTACCATGTTCCGCCCCGGGAGGCAATGCGCTCCAGGCGGAGAAAACCCGGCCGGGCGAGAAGCCGGGCCGGGTTTTTGTGGAATCAGTAATACTTGATGTAGGAGGCCTTCCAGTTGCTCCCCAGGCGGGTGCCGTCGGCCTTGAAGGTGTTGGCGGAGGAGTACACGCGGTAATAGTACCCGGAGGACACGGAATACTGCTTGCTCAGCGACGGGGAGCTTCCCCGGGCGGCATCCCAGGTTTTAATGGTGGTCCAGGTTTTCTGGTCGGTGCTGCGCTGGAGCCTCATGGTCAGCGCCACGGAGTAGCCGCTGTTGGAGACCACCGCTGCGGACTCGCAATAGGCTGTGCCCGAGGAGATGGACAGCGTCGTGGCGAAGGAGGAGAGCCCGGAGAGCTGGGGCGAGGCGACGCCGTCATCCTTCTGGGCGGCGAAGGCGGTGGGGATCATCAGGCAGACGATCAGGAGCAGTACGCAGAGCTTGGGGATTGGCTGTTTTTTCATGGGAATACCTCCGATGTATAGCGTCAGGGAACCAAGGGGCCCCTGCCTGCCTATGATACCGCGCTATTCCCCGCGAAAAAAAGATTATTCTGTCGAGTGAATGGAAATTTGCTCGATCAGGGACAGGGCCTCCTCCCGGCTCAGGCCGGTGCAGAACAGACGGACAAAGGCGACCTGATCCAGGTCGGCGTAGGCGATGTTCCAGCACCCGTCCTTTTCGATCAGGATGCCGTCGTGGCCGTTGATCTGAACGCGCTCGATGTAATCTGCGTCCTGTGAATCCATTGAGAGGGCGGTGTCATTGCCGAAGTAGACGGTCATATTGATCATCTCATTCTCCGGGCTGAACGCCTCCAGGGTAACATGGAATTTCGTGGCCTCCTGCAGCGTGGGGGTATATCCCTCCGGCAGTGCGGGGAAGGAGCAGCTGCCCAGCTGGATTTCCTCGTCCGGCGTGACGAAGGAGAGATCGGCGGAGACACTCGTCACCCGAACCAGCCAACTCAGCGCCCCGCGCTGGACGGTGGGACTGACGGCAAAGGCGGTGGTAAACATCAGGGCAAGGACAAGGGCGACGATGGCGACCTTGCAGGCGATGCCATAGGCTGTCCGCCCGATCCTGCTCCGCCGCTGCGCACCGTAGGCGCGGCGGATCGTATCCAGACCCCGCTGATAGGACTGCTCCGGGACGGCAAAGGCAGGGTCGCGCTTCAACTGCTGGTTCCGCTCCCAGAGCTGCCGGCCCTCCTGCTCCGCAAAATCCGCCATGAGCAGCGCGAAAATGGCGTCCTCGCAGGCTTCGTATAGTTCCTCACGTCTTGTCATGCTTCAATCCTCCTGTTGTGCGGCCAGGGTGACCGCCTTGCGCCGCACTCGGGTCAGCTTCATGCGGATGCTGTCGGGACGGCATCCGAGGGATGCGGCAAGCTCTGCGTCGGAGTACCCGATGACGTACTTTCCCTTCAGCAGAAACTGCTCCTCCTCCGAGAGCTGGGACCAGACCAGCGCCATCACATCCTGCCTGTGGAGGGTGGTCAGCAGATCCTCGATGGACGACTCGTCCACGATGCGGTCCATCTCCGGGTTGTCCTCCAGCGGAGCGAGATGCCGTTCCTTGCGCACATTCGCCGTAATCAGGTTGAAGCAGGTGTTCCGAACCGTCGTGACCAGATAGGAGAGCAGCGCATAATGACTCATCGTGCGCAGCTTCCCGGCGTGGTGGATCAGATGCTCCATACTGGCCTGAACCGCGTCCTCCCGATCCGCCTGATTGGGCAGATATTTCTTGGCGGTGGCGAACATGAGCAGGTAATAATCCTTATAGAGTTGGGTGAGAAACGCCTGATCGTCCGGGTCATCCAGGGTGGAGAGCAGGTAGGTCAGCATCCGGTTGCCTCTTTTCTCTATCAAATAAAACAGTGTGGAAGGGGAAAACGCAACGCCCGTCCGCGGCGGAAAAGGCGTAGCAGAGTAGATTTTGGACGATTTTACACGATTTGTCAAGTATAAACTGCAAAAGTCTTACCGTCGGGACGGGGAGGAAAAACGGCACGGCTTAAAATGGAGTGTGCTTCTGTTGTCAACGTGCGGCACATTGGAATGATCTGGTCACGCCATCGGTTAACTTTGGTTGATAAAAATCAAGAAATGAGCCAATTGTCGGTAAAATTAATATATTTTTTGCGCTAAAACGACAAAAAATGGTAGCTCTAATCAGACGGAATTGTGTTGCAATTTGGGGGATTCTATGATATATTTATCAAATAGAGAACGTGGATTTATGCGGCATTGGCGAGGCCGCCCGTCGGAAGGCCCGCCTGCCCGACCATCCTGATCCCACCTGCGCCGAACCAGCCAGAGAATGGAAACGGCTTTCGGCGCTTTTTGATTCGTCAGAAATACCGCGGCCTTGGGGCCGGCTGATTTTGACTTGACGATGACATATTCGAGAGAAATGCTCCTATGACGTGCGGCCTGTGGATGGCTATGCGGCGCGAGCTGCGCACAATGCGGGAGGTGGCCGATGAATCGAAAAAGAGTAAAGGGTTGGCTCAAGCACGGTGATTTTATCCTGCTGGATCTGCTTTGCATGCAGTTCTGCTTTATCCTCAGCTTCTGGATCTTCCGGGGCTTTCACAACCCATATATGCAGGATACGAATCAACACCTGGCTGTCACCCTGTTCGTGGCACAGCTGCTGGTGGTTCTGTTCTCCAGCAGCTATCAGGGCATCCTGCGCCGCAAAAAATTTGACGAGCTGATTGCGGTCTGTAAATATATCATCTCGGTGATGCTGCTGGTGTTGCTGTACCTGTTCGTGGTGCACCGCTCCGGGGAGGTTTCCCGGCTCCAGTTCGGGTTCACGGCGGTGTTCTATGTTGTGCTGGATTTCCTGCTCCGGCAGGGGAATAAGCTTCGGATCAAGACGTTCAGCGCCACCGGCAATCGGCGATCCATCGTGCTGGTCACCTCGAAGCGCCTGGTGCGGGAGGCGATGGAGCGGCTGACCGGGGAGGACACCTTCCGGGATTATAAGATCTCCGGCATCGTCCTGTTGGACACCGATGACGTCAGTGATCTGGAGGAGTTCGGCATCCCGGCGGGGCAGCTGAACGACGAGATCGTGATGCGGATCGGCCATGGCTGGGTGGACGAGGTTTTCATCCTCCAGCCGGATGACCTGCCCTTCCCGACGCAGCTGTTGGACGAGCTGATGGAAATGGGCATCACCGTCAACTACTCCATGTCCGCCCTGACCGATGACCGCTGGCCCATCACCGATCTGCGCAAGCTGGGAAAATATAAGGTTCTGACCAACAGCATCCGCTTCGCCCCCGCGGGGGAGATGGCCCTGAAGCGGGCCCTGGACATTCTGGGCGGGCTGGTGGGCTGCCTGATGACGGGAATCATTTTCCTGTTCGTCGCGCCTGCCATCTATATCAAGTCCCCCGGGCCGATTTTCTTTACCCAGGAGCGCATCGGCCGCAACGGTAAGACCTTTAAAATGTACAAATTCCGCAGCATGTATCTGGACGCTGAGGAGCGCAAGGCCGCGCTGATGGCCCAGAACAAGGTCAAGGACGGGATGATGTTCAAAATGGATGATGATCCCCGCATCATCGGCAGCGAAAAAAAGGACAAGAACGGCAAGCCAAAGGGGATCGGCAACTTTATCCGCAACACCTCGCTGGACGAATTTCCCCAGTTCTTCAATGTCCTGAAGGGGGACATGTCCCTGGTGGGCTGGCGCCCCGCGACCCTGGACGAGTGGACCAAGTATGAGCGGCAGCACCGTATCCGGGCCAGTATGAAGCCTGGCTTGACCGGCATGTGGCAGGTCCGCGGCCGCAGTGAGATCACCGATTTTAACGAGGTGGTGCGCCTGGACCGGGAGTACATCGAGAACTGGAGTATGGCCCTGGACATCAAGATTCTGATCAAGACCGTGCTGGTGGTGGTGACCCGCCACGGCGCGGAGTGAGCCCTGAAATTCAAAATCAACCGCCGCGCTGTGAGCCTCTGTCACAGCGCGGCGGTTTGCTTTTCGTAAAAAGCTGCGGGAGGCCGAAGCCTCCCGCAGGTGGGTTCAAATTGCGGAAATTACAGCGCCTTGACGATCTCGGCGGTGTCGAGGGCGATCATCAGCTCCTCATTGGTGGGGATGACCAGCACCTTGACCTTGGAGTCGTCGGCGGAGACAATGCGCTCCACGCCGCGGCAGTTGTTCTTCTCGGCGTCCATCTTGACGCCCATGAACTCCAGACCCTCGGTGAAGTGCAGACGCATATCGGCGGAGTTCTCGCCCACGCCGGCGGTGAAGATGATGGCGTCCACACCGCCCATGGCGGCGGCATACTCGCCGATCATCTTGCGGACACGGTACTCGAAGACGGAGACGGCCAGGGCGGCGCGCTCATTGCCCTCGGCGGCGGCGTTGTCCAGATCGCGGAAGTCGGAGGAGACGCCGGAGATGCCCAGCACGCCGGACTTCTTGTTCAGGACGTTGACGACCTCGGAGACGTTCATGCCATACTTGTTGGCGATGAATTCCACCACGCCGCAGTCCATGTCGCCGGAGCGGGTGCCCATGGTCAGGCCGGCCAGGGGGGTGAGGCCCATGGAGGTGTCCACGCACTTGCCGCCGTCCAG
>JAFVAS010000191.1 GCA_017480395.1 Oscillospiraceae bacterium
GCTCCGGGCGGAATGCCGCGCCGAGATGCCGCAGGGCGTCGCCCCGGGTGCGCAGCGTCAGGCACAGCCCGGTGCCCAGCAGCACCCACAGCGCCACAGACCAGAGCGTTTGCGTGATGGATTTCAGCATACTCCTCCCCTCCCGTCAGGACAATCCTATGCGCAGGGAGGAAAAACTGAACGCCCGATCTGGGATCGGGCGCTCAGAGAGGGAATGTTTTTTCTGATTCTTATTTTGCGGCTTTGGCGGCCTTTTCCGCCTTTTTGATCTGCTCGAATTCCTCCATGTCCTTGACCAGCGGCCCCACCATCAGCCACATGCAGATGGCATTGGGGACAACCATGAGGGCGTTGAGGATATCGGAGATGTCCATGGCCACGCCGAAGGCGGTGACGCAGCCCACAAAGGCCAGGACGGAGAAGATGATGCGGTATGCCATGATGGCGCCGTGGGAGCGGGTCAGGTACTCCAGCGCCTTTTCGCCGTGATACTCCCAGCCCAGAATGGTGGAGAAGGCGAAGAGGAACAGGGCGATGGCGATCAGCCAGGCGCCCACCGGGCCCATGACGGTCTCAAAGGCGGCGATGGTCAGGGAGGGGCCGGTGATCAGCGCGCCCTTGTCGTCCACGGTGCCCAGCACGCCGGAGGTGATGATGGCCAGGCCGGTGATGGAGCAGACCACAAAGGTGTCCCAGAAGGTGCCGGTGGAGTTGATGTAGCCCTGCCGGACATGGTTGTCGGTGGTGGCGGCAGCGGCGGTGATGGCGGCGCTGCCCATGCCCGCCTCATTGGAGAAGCAGCCCCGGGCCACGCCCATCTGGATGGCGTTGAGCATGGAGGCGGTCATGCTGCCCACCAGGCCTCCGCCCACACTCTTGATGGAGAAGGCCATGCGGAACATGGTGACGATGGCAGCGGGAAGGGCGGTGATGTGGGCGAGGATGATGATCACGCCGCCGACAAAATAGAACACCGCCATGACGGGGACGACCACGGAGGAGACCTTGGAGATGGACTGCACGCCGCCCACCACGATCACCAGCGTGGCGACGCCCACCACAATGGCCACCACCCACAGCGGGATGTTGCAGACGGTGGAGAAGGCGGTGGCGATGGAGGAGCCCTGGGAGAGGTTGCCGATGCCGAAGGAGGCGAACACGGCGAAGAGGGCGAAGAGGATGCCCAGCACCTTGCCGAAGGTCTTCCCCTTGCCGCCGAACCGCTCCGGGATGCCGTACTCCATGGTGATCATGGGGCCGCCCAGCATCTCGCCCCGGGGATTGACGATGCGGTACTTGACAGCGAGGGCGCACTCGGTAAACTTGCTGGTGATGCCGAAGGCGGCGGAGATCCACATCCAGACCAGAGCGCCGGGGCCGCCGGCGGCCAGGGCGGAGGCCACGCCGGCGATATTGCCGGTGCCGATGGTGGCGGCCAGAGCGGTGCACAACGCGGCGAAGGGGGAGACGTCGCCCTCGCCCCGGTGGGTCTGCCGGGCCTCCTTGGACAGGGTGGACTTGATGGAATAGCCCAGGTTGCGCCAGGGCAGGAATTTGGTGCGGAAGGTCAGAAAAATGCCGGTGCCCACCAGCAGAATCAGCATGACCGGGCCCCAGACGAAGCCGTCAATGGTTTTGACGATCTCGGCAAATCGCTCCATACGCGATACCTCCTCAAACTTGCTGCAATTGCTGCATCTGCAGACTGCATACTTTATGGCTTTATTGTAATAAATCAGGAAAGAGAATGCAAGTTGATTTTGGAATTTCTGCAAATGTGTCAAAAAATGGCCCGGAGAGGCCGGGGTTTTGCGGGATAGCGATGAAAATTTGTTGTTTTCCCCCAATTCTCTTGCCAAACTGGAGGAAATTCGCTATGATTAGCGGGATGAGATCACCTGTCCCAGAGTAAGGAGCGAAATATCGTGAAGAAAATCCCCTTTGTGACCCGGGAGCGGCTGGAGGAAATCTGCAAGGAGTACCCCACTCCCTTTCATATCTACGACGAGGCGGGCATCCGCGCCACCGCCCGGGCGGTGAACGAGGCCTTTGCCTGGAATCCCGGCTTCAAGGAGTATTTTGCCGTCAAGGCCACTCCGACCCCCGGCATTTTGAAGATTCTGAAGGAGGAGGGCTGCGGCGCGGACTGCTCCTCCCTGACGGAGCTGCTGCTGAGTGAGCGCTGCGGCATCACCGGAACCGACGTCATGTTCTCCTCCAACGAGACCCCGGCGGAGGAGTATGTGAAGGCGGCGGAGCTGGGCGCGATCATCAACCTGGATGACATCACCCACATCGACTTTCTGGAGCAGACCATCGGTTATATCCCGGAGACGATCTGCTGCCGCTACAATCCCGGCGGGGTCTACCAGCTGGGGGAGAGCAACGAGGGCTTCCAGGTCATGGACAACCCCGGGGACGCCAAGTACGGCATGACCCGCGCCCAGCTCTTCGAGGCCTTCCGCACCCTGAAGGCCAAGGGGGCCAAGCGGTTCGGCATCCATGCCTTCCTGGCCTCCAACACCATCTCCAACGACTATTATCCTGCCCTGGCCGGGCAGCTCTTTGAGCTGGCGGTGGAGCTGGAGCGGGAGACCGGCGCGGACATCTGCTTCATCAACCTCTCCGGCGGCGTGGGGGTGGACTACCGCCCGGAGCAGCCGAAGAACGACATCTACGCCATCGGCGCCGGTGTCCGGGAGCAGTTTGAGCGGGTGCTGACCCCTGCCGGGATGGGGGACGTGGCCATCTTCACCGAGATGGGGCGCTTTATGCTGGCCCCCCACGGCCATCTGGTCACCCGGGCCATCCACGAGAAGCACATCTACAAGGAGTATATCGGCGTGGACGCCTGCGCCGCCAACCTGATGCGGCCCGCCATCTACGGCGCGTACCACCACATCACCGTCATGGGCAAGGAGGACGCCCCCTGCGACCACAGGTACGATGTGGTGGGCTCCCTGTGCGAGAACTGCGACAAGTTTGCCGTGGATCGCATGCTGCCCGAGATCGAGCGGGGCGACCTGCTGGTCATTCACGACACCGGGGCCCACGGCTTCTCCATGGGCTACAACTACAACGGCCGCCTTCGCTCCGCCGAGCTGCTGCTGCAGGAGGACGGCGGCGTGGAGCTGATGCGCCGGGCCGAGACGGTGGAGGACTATTTTGCCACCCTGGTCTGGTAAAGACAAAACAATGCCCGTCGGCGAACGCCGACGGGCATATTTTTTGAGTCAGTCCTCGTATCTGCCTAGGATCAGGCTGGCGTTCTGGCCACCAAAGCCCAGGGCGTTGTTCATGGCGATGCGGATGTCCGCCCGGCGGGCCGTGTTGGGGACGCAGTCCAGGTCACAGGCCGGGTCGGGGGTGTCATAGTTGAGGGTGGGGGGCAGAACCCCATCCCGGATAGCCAGGATGCAGGCGATGGACTCGGTGATGCCGCCGGCGCCCATCAGGTGGCCGGTGGCACCTTTGGTGGAGGAGATGGCCAGCGCGTCGGCGTGGGAGCCGAAAACGGTGCGGATGGCCGCGCATTCGTAGGCGTCCCCCTTGAGGGTGGCGGTGCCGTGGGTGTTGATATAGTCCACCTGCTCCGGGCGCAGCCCGGCCTGCTCCAGGGCGAGCTGCATGCACTGGGCACCCCCCTCTCCGCCGGGGCGGGGGGAGGTGATGTGATAGGCGTCGTTGTTGTTGGCGCAGGAGAGCACCTCGGCGTAGATGACGGCCCCCCGGGCCCTGGCGTGCTCCAGCGTCTCCAGCACCAGCGCGCCGCCGCCCTCGCCCATGACGAAGCCGTCCCGATGCAGGTCAAAGGGTCTGCAGGCGTGGGAGGGATCGTCGTTGTTCCGGCTCAGCGCCTGGGCCGCGGAGAGGGAGGCGATGGTGGTGGAGCACATGATCGACTCCCCGCCGATGGCCAGCATCGCGTCCGCCGCTCCGGCGCGGATCAGCAGGCAGGCCACGTTGATGGCGTCGATGCCGGAGGAGCAGGCGGTGTTCACCGTCATGCTGGGGCCGCGGATGTTGTGGGCGATGGCGATCTGACAGGGGGCCATGTTGCCCAGGATTTTGGGGACGAAGCGGGGGGAGACCTTTTTGCGGCTGGCGGCGTCGTACTCCGTCTGGGTGGCGGCGATCTCGGTCACGCCGTCCATGGCGGTGCCCATGACGATGCCGGTGCGGAAGGGATCGACCTCCAGGCCGCTCTGGGCCAGGGCCTCCTCCGCGGCGGCAAAGGCGTACTGGCCGAAGGGGGCCAGGTTTTTCTCGTACTCCTTGGGGATATACTTGCCGGGATCAAAATCCTTGACCTCCCCGCCGAAGCGGACGGGCAGGGCGCTGGCGTCAAAGCCCCGGATCGGGGCGACGCCGCTGACGCCGGAGATCAGATTGTCCCAATACGCCTGCACACCGATGCCGATGGGGGTGACGGCGCCCATGCCGGTGACGACGATTCTGATGTTGTTCATAGTCATTGTGGTTCCTTTTTTTTAAATTTAATGTATCTATATATTATATGGAAAGTAAATGAGACTGTCAAGCCGCAGGATACGAGGTCATGGATTTTGCCGATTTTGCCGAATTTGCCGAAATTGCGGCCATGGGCTGGATTTTCCCAGCCCGTCGTGGTATGATTGCACAGGTTATCAAGAACTGAGAGAAAGGGAGTTTTTCAAATGAAAAAAGAACGCAAGCCCATCCCGCCGGAGGGGATTCGCAACTCCTTCCAGGAGCTGGGCGTCCCCCGCACGCTGCTGCTGGGATTGCAGCACATGTTCGCCATGTTTGGGGCCACCATTCTGGTGCCCATCCTGATCATGGGCTATTTCCAGGACGGCACCGGCGAGCCGCTGACCGCCGGCGTGACCGTCTCCACCACCCTGTTCTGCGCCGGTGTGGGCACCCTGCTGTTCCATATCTGCACCAAGCTGAAGGTGCCCGCCTTCCTGGGCTCCTCCTTCGCCTATCTGGGCGGCTTCATGTCGGTGGCCAACCTGAACACCGGCGCCTATGCCGCCATGGGTGCCAATGAGAAGTGCGCCTACGCCTGCGGCGGCGTGGTGATCGCCGGTCTGCTCTACCTGGTGCTGGCCCTCATTATTAAGGTGGTCGGCGTCAAGCGGGTCATGCGCTACCTGCCCCCGGTGGTCACCGGCCCCATCATCATCTGCATCGGCCTGTCCCTGGCCGGCAGCGCCATCGGCAACGCCTCCACCAACTGGCTGATCGCCCTGGTGGCCCTGGCCGTGGTGGTTGTCTTCAACATCTGGGGCAAGGGCATGTTCAAGATCATTCCCATCCTGATGGGCGTGGTCATCGCCTACATCGTGGCCCTGTTCCTCAACGCCGTGCGCAAGACCAACGCCGACGGCAGCGCCATCCTTGATTTTACCAGCATCGCCTCCGCCTCCTGGGTGGGCCTGCC
>JAFVAS010000192.1 GCA_017480395.1 Oscillospiraceae bacterium
GACTGCCCCGCCTGCTCGCCGCAGTTGGAGACCACCCGGAAGTCGGTGATCCCCTTCTCCTTCGTCACCCGGGAGATCACCCGGAAGGCGTGACCCACCAGCGGGGCGTTGTCGTCGTCGATCTCCCCGCAGGAGGCGATGTGCGCCTTCGGAATGACCAGGAAGTGCACCGGGGCCTGGGGGTCGATGTCGTTGAAGGCAAAGACCTGATCGTCCTCATAGACGCAGGTGGAGGGGATCTCCCCCGCCGCGATGGCGCAGAACAGGCAATCGTTCTTCATAGC
Organism: Oscillospiraceae bacterium; assembly: GCA_017480395.1. Classification (GTDB taxonomy): domain Bacteria; phylum Bacillota; class Clostridia; order Oscillospirales; family Oscillospiraceae; genus UMGS1766. The sequence continues at coordinate 285 of JAFVAS010000192.1, forward strand.
TGCTCCTCCTTTTGTATCATCTCTGCCGCCCCTACCCCTTCGGAGGGGCGGCTATTTTTGCTGTCAGCTCAGAGCCCCAGCTTCTGGGCCACAAAATCGTCCACGGTGGCCAGGGCGTCGTCCACCTTCAGGGCATCCTTGCCGCCGCCCATGGCGGAGTCCGGCTTGCCGCCGCCGCTGCCGCCGCAGATTTTGGTGACGCTCTTGATGATCTCACCGGCCTTGACCCCGGCCTTGACCGCCTCCTTGCCGCAGACGGCCAGGAAGGTGATTTTATCGCCGTTGATGGCGCACAGCACCGCGACGATGTTCTGGTTCTTGTCCCGCAGGAAGTCGCCGATCTTGCGCAGGTTGTCCACCCCCACGCCGTTGAGCACGGTGGTGACGACCTGCACCGGCCCCACCTGCTTGGCGGAGAGCAGATAGCGGTTGGCGTCGCCCAGCAGCTCCTTGTCCCGGTACTGATCCACCAGCTTGCGCAGCTCCCGGATCTCGCCCATCTGAGCGCCCACCCGGGCAGCCAGCTCGTTGGGCTTGGCCTTCAGCATGGCGGCCACCTCGCTCATGCCCCGCTCCATCTGGGTGATGGTGCGCAGGCTCTCCTTGCCGGTGGTGGCCTCGATCCGGCGCACGCCGGAGGCGACGCTGCCCTCGCTGGTGATGTGGAAGGCACCCACCATGGCGGTGTTGGCGACGTGGGTGCCGCCGCACAGCTCCACGGAGAAGTCGTTGTCGTCCTCGTCCTTCATCCGCACGACCCGGACGACGTCGCCGTACTTCTCCCCAAACAGGGCCATGGCCCCCAGCTTCTTGGCCTCGTCCTGGCTCATCAGGTCGGTGACCACGTCGCCACCGGCCAGCACCGCCCGGTTGACCAGCCGCTCCACCTGTAACAGCTCCTCCGGGGTGACGGCGGAGAAATGGGTGAAGTCGAAGCGCAGCTTGTCCGGCTCGTTCTGGGAACCGGCCTGGTGGACGTGGTCGCCCAGCACCACCTGGAGGGCCTTCTGGAGCAGGTGCGCCGCGGAGTGGCTGCGGCAGATGGCCTTGCGGCGCTTGAGGTCGATGGAGGCGGTGACGGCGTCTCCCGCGCTGAAGGCACCGGACTTGACCACGCCGTAGTGCATATACTTGCCGCCCTTGTTGCGCTGGACATTGGTGACCTCGAAGACGGCGTCACCGCTGGTGATGGTGCCATGATCGGCCACCTGGCCGCCCATCTCGGCGTAGAAGGGGGTGCGATCCAGCACAATGATGCCCTCCACACCGGAGGCGATGGCGGAGCGCATCTCGTCCTCGCTGACCAGGGCCAGGATCTTGCCCTCGGCGGTGTGCTCGGTGTATCCCAAAAACTCGGTCTCGGGCATCTCCTTGCCGAACTCAATGCCGGCCCAGCCCAGATCGCCCAGGGCCTCCCGGGCCTTTCTCGCCCGCTGGCGCTGCTCCTCCATGAGAGTCTGGAAGCCGACCTCGTCCACGGTCAGCCCCTCGTCCTCGGCCATCTCGATGGTCAGGTCGATGGGGAAACCGTAGGTATCATAGAGCTTGAAGGCGTCGGCGCCGGAGAAGACGCTCTCCCCCTTTGCCTTGTGCTCGGCGAGCATGTCGGAGAAGATGCGCAGGCCACCGTCGATGGTCTTGGCAAAGTTCTCCTCCTCCACCCGGATGACCTTGGTGATATACGCCTGCTTATCCCGCAGCTCGGGGTAGTGGCCCTCGTTCTCGTGGATGACGGTGTCGCAGACCTCGAAGAGGAAGGGATCGTTGACCCCCAGCAGCTTGCCGTGGCGGGCGGCCCGGCGGAGCAGACGGCGCAGCACATAGCCCCGCCCCTCGTTGGAGGGCAACACGCCGTCGCAGATCATCATGACGGAGGAGCGGATGTGGTCGGTGATGATGCGCAGGGAGACGTCGGTCTTCTCGCTGTCGCCGTAGTGGGCGCCGGTGATGCGGGAGACGTGGTTGGTGATGTTCATCACGGTGTCCACGTCAAAGAGGCTGTCCACATCCTGGCACACCACGGCCAGCCGCTCCAGGCCCATGCCGGTGTCGATGTTCTTCTGGGCCAGCTCGGTGTAATTGTTGTTGCCGTCGTTGTTGAACTGGGAGAAGACGATATTCCAGACCTCCATATAGCGGTCACAGTCGCAGCCCACGGTGCAGGTGGGCTTGCCGCAGCCGTACTTCTCCCCCCGGTCGTAGTAGATCTCGGAGCAGGGGCCGCAGGGGCCGGAGCCGTGCTCCCAGAAGTTGTCCGCCTTCCCGAAGCGGTAGATCCGCTCGGCGGGGATGCCGATCTCCTGGTTCCAGATGTTAAAGGCCTCGTCGTCGGCGGCGGTGACCGCGTCCCCCTCAAAGACGGAGGGATAGAGCCGATCGGGGTCCAGGCCGACCCACTCCGGGGAGGTCAGGAACTCCCACGCCCAGTGGATGGCGTCCTTCTTGAAGTAGTCGCCGAAGGAGAAGTTGCCCAGCATCTCGAAATAGGTGCCGTGGCGGGCGGTCTTGCCGATGTTCTCGATGTCGCCGGTGCGGATGCACTTCTGGCAGGTGGTCACCCGGTGCCGGGGCGGCTCCTGCTCGCCGGTGAAGTAGTGCTTCATGGGGGCCATGCCGGAGTTGATCAGCAGCAGGGACGCGTCGTTCTGGGGAATCAGGGAAAAGCTGGGCAGACGCAGGTGGCCCTTGCTCTCAAAGAAGGAGAGATAGAGCTCCCGCAGGTCGTTGACGCCGTTCTTTTTCACGCTCAATGGAATTACCTCCAAATCAAAAAAATAAAAGCTCCGCCCCTGTGGTTCAGGGGCGAAGCAAGTTCACGGTACCACCCTGATTTGCTGCGCAGAAAAATGCAGCATCTCGGTAACCCTTAACGCGGGTCTTTCACTTCACGGTTCGGTCCTCCCGAACGGCCCCGGCGCATGCGCCTGACGGAACGGCCAAACGAGGCTTCGCCGCGGGGCTTGCACCCTCCCCCGCTCGCTGCGCACGAAGTGCCGCGCTCTCTTTTCCATCCTGGGCCGAAACATATCAACCACGTTATTTTATCACGAAATGCTGGAATGTCAACTGGTTTGAGCAACATGGATCTATTTTATTTCCTGCTCCAGGGTGTTAAATTCCTCCGTATCAAAGAACTCCGCCAACGTGATCTCCAACCCATCGCATATTTTCTTGATGGTCAGAAGCCTGGGGTCACAACTCCTGCCATAGAGGATATTTTTGATGCTTGAGGGCGGCAGAGCACAGATTGTCGCCAGCTTATTGATGGTGATATTGCGCTGGCCACAAAGCTGCAAGATGCGGTTCTTCGTCGCAATGTAAGTGTCCATCATGCAATCACTCCTTTTTGTTATTGTAAAAAGAAGCGATTGACAAAGTAGGCTATATTTGCTACTATATAGGCTATAGGTAGCCCATTTTCAAAATAAGGAGGACGCAATGAAAAAGGCACTTGCACTCATCACTACTCTGCTATTCACCATCGCCCTTGCATCCTGTGGAAATACATCCACCACATCAAGCGGTGATGCCTCCCTCTCACCCCAGGAGGCCAGCACATCCGAAATTGCAGATGTACCTGCGGAAACTGTCAACGCAGAGAGTGATCCCACTTCCCCAGATACCGAAAGCCCAACTGGTGAATCAAATCTTCCTGAGAAATCATCAACAAATTCATCCTACTCAATGGGCGAAACCGTACTAGTTGATGACGACCATTGCGCGTTCACCATCACCGGAATCAAAGATAGCCGGTCAAGCGTTGAACTAAATGTACAGTGTGAAAATAGGACCGATCTTGTTTTGATTTTCTCGTGGAACAACACAACTGTAAATGGATGTGTGTGCGACCCGTTCTGGGCGACCGAGGTTGCGGCCGGAAAAACGGCCTACAGCTCGATTTCCTTCTCAAAATCCGATCTTGAAACCTTTTCCCTTCTCCCGGTTGATGAACTTCAATTTGACCTGCACATTTATGACAGCGACGATTGGTTATCTGAATCTTTTGTCAATGAGCGCTTTGCGATCTATCCCACAAGTCTGTCCGCTGACTCGATTGCTTATCCCCCTCGTCTCGTTTCTGAAACTGAACAAGTCGTTGTAGACAATGATGATTTCACCTTCATCATTTATTCGTCTACTCCGGATGGCTTCTACGGATATTCCATTCTGGCATATATCGAAAATAAAACCGATTCTACCCTGATGTTTTCCTGGGACGATGTATCTGTCAATGGCATCATGTGTGATCCATTTTGGGCAAGTGAAGTTCCCTCTCACGCCTATTCTTATGAAGAAATCTCCTTCTGTGATTCTGATTTCGAGGAAAAACAA
>JAFVAS010000193.1 GCA_017480395.1 Oscillospiraceae bacterium
AGCCATTGCAGCCATGAAAAATGGGCGTGAAGCTGCTCCACCAGAAGCATTGGAAGCTCACCTCCTCTTCCGATTTGACGGATGCCGCACGGGCGGCATCCGTGATTTATCCTATTATACTATCACACCGCGTTCACGGTGTACCAACCGCGGCGTGTGCCGACTGCGCCCAAAAAGGTGCCCTCCCGTGCCGACAGTGCCGGCAGGGGAGGGCTGAGCGGGGGAGGAATTATCGCTCCGTATCCAGGAGACGGTAGACGATTGCGGCCAGGGCACCCCCGACCAGGGGCGCCAGGAGGAACACCCAGACGACGCGCAGCGCGTCTCCGCCCGCGAACAGCGCGGGCCCCAGGGAACGGGCGGGATTCACGCTGGTGCCGGTGAAGTGGATGCCAAACAGATGCACCAGGGTCAGGGAAGCGCCGATCACGAGGCCCGCGACCTTGGAATGCTCCGCCTTGGCGGTGACGCCCAGGACGGCCAGGACGAAGATGAAGGTCAGAATGACCTCCACCACCAGGGACTTAGCGATGCTCCCGTCATAGAGGCCGTTGCTGCCCAGGCCGCTCTCCCGGCCAACCAGGGCCATCAGGACGGCGGCGCCCAGGATGGCGCCCACGATCTGGGCGATCACATAGCCGATGAAGTCGATGACCGTCATCTTGCGGTTGATCAGCATCGCCAGGGAGACCGCCGGGTTGATGTGGCAGCCGGAGATGTTGCCGATGGAATAGGCCATCGCCACGATCACGCCGCCGAAGGCCAGCGCGGTCATCAGGTCGGACGCGTCCGGCGTACTGCCGCTGCATCCGGTGGCTGCCGCCACGCCGCAGGCGATCAGCACAAGAACGAAGGTTCCGATGCATTCTGCGAGGTACTTTTTTACACGACTCATTTTGGATTCTCCCTTTCTTTTGATTGGATTGCGGTACATACAACGCTGTGATCCCCGTGCCCCGGGGAGGGTGGGGGCGATGCGGCCCACCTGGAACATGAATCCATTATACAGGATCGGCACTCATGCCCCTCTAACGCGCCGCGCCCTCCGGGGACAGAAAATCGCGCACCTGACTGAGCTGGGCCTCCGCCGTCCGCCGCCCGCACTGATAGACGCGCTCCAGCTCCGCCGGGTCGCGCTCCGTGCGCCGGATGCCCAGCGCCGCCGGGGGACGGATCACGAGGCATTCGCCGCTGCGCGCGCTTTGGTCAATCTCCTCCATCTGCTGGTTGTACCGCGCATGCCGCGTGGCGATGGCGTCCATCAGCCTGGGGTATCTGTGCAGGGGAAGCCGGAGAAGTCCCACCCCGGGTGGGCGTTTCTTGCGGTATCCCTCCGGCTGGGTCAGAACCAGCACATTCCGGTCATATCCGAGCCCCTCCATGAACCGATAGGGGACAGGGTCCGCAATTCCCCCGTCCCAGAGCCGGTGCCCGTCCACCTCCACCACCCGGGAGACCAGCGGCATAGAGGCGGAGGCGCGAATCCACTCGATGTCTGTGTCGCCGCCGTCCCGGCACCGGTGATATACGATCTCTCCGCGCTCAATGTCCGTCGCGCCGACGTAAAAGGCCATCGGATTGCGGGAAAAGGCGTCCCGATCAAAGGGGTCCAGCACATCGATCAGCTCATGATAGCAGAACGCGACGCCGTAGAGATCCCCGGTCTTCAGCAGGGAGCGCACGCTGCAATAGCGGGGGTCCCTGCAATATTTTTTGTTGTATCGGATCGTCCTGCCGATCTGGCGGGACTTGAAGTTGCACCCGAACACCGCCCCGGCCGAGATGCCCGCCCCGCCGTCAAACACAATGCCGTGCTCCATAAAGACATCCAGGACGCCGCAGGTAAAGATACCGCGCATCGCGCCGCCCTCCAAGATCAAGCCTGTTTTCATGCCCTGTCCTTTCTCTGGCCCTCGCCCCAGGTCCGCGCCCGACCCCGCCGCCGACGGCCCGGGGGAGATAAAATGGAGCCGGCAACAGACATGCACATTCCATTGCCGACTCATCGATGCTCCGTTATTTCATTTCGTCCTGCTCCCGCCTGCGTGTCCGCCTGGAGCGGATGCAGAGGAGAATCAGCACGCACAGCGACGCCACCGCCCCAAGGATGTAGGGGAACACATGGGTGGTATCCCCGGTTTTCGGGGCGCGGGGGGTCTTAGGGGGATCCTTCGGCGGGGTGGGCGTGTGGGAGTTGGTGACGGTGAAGCCCGTCTCGGCGTCGCCGGAGATTGCCGTGGTGTAGCCATCCACCGCGGGCTCGGCCACGGTGTAGACGATCTTCACGCCGTTTTTGTATTCGTCCAGATCGGAGAAAACGCCCGTCCAGCGGTTGGCCTCGCTCAGCTCCAGGGTCATGCCCGTGTCCACCCCGTCGGCCAGCAGATGGATCGTCACGCTCTGGGGCCGGATGCCGTCCTGGTCATTCTGGTCGTCCCAGGCCTTGGTGACGGAGAGGCTGGTCTTGCCGGGGGCGTGGGTGTTGGTGACATCGTAGCCGTCGTAGGCCGTGGTGTAGTCGGGGACGGCGTCCTCGGTGATGGCGTAGGTGATCTCCACCCCGTCCTCGTATTTGGGCAGGCCCTCAAAGCGCCAGGCCCAGCTGTCCGCCGCGGTGACCGTCCTGCGCTCCACCTCCGTCCCGTTGGCCAGCAGACGGATGGTGATGCTGTCCGGGCGCGCGCCGTCCTGGTCGTCGGCATCGTCCCAGGTCTTGCTGCCGCTGAGGTCGATGGTCTCGACATTTTGGTTTGTCACGGTATAGCCCTCCCCGGCGCTGCCGGAGATGGCGGAAGCATAGTGCTCGATTGCGTCCTCACTGACGCTGTAATGGATCTCGTTGCCCGCGGTGTCATACTGCCTCAGACCGTCGAAGCTCCCGGCCCACTGGTTGTCGCTGGAGAGGGTCAGGGTCAGGCCGGTGTCCTCCCCATCGGCCAACAGGTGGATCGTCGCATGATCCGCCGCCGGGCCGATCCAGGTCTTCGACACGGGAATGTCGATGGTCACGGGCTGGTCGGAAATGGTCTGGATGGCACCTCCGGTGGAGGTCACCTCCAGCGTGTAGGTCTCGCTGCTGAGCAGATACCCGGCGGGTGCGCTGATCTCCGTTACGGTGTAGGTGCCCTGGGTCAGGGAGCTGGAGGTGACGGTGCCGTCCGCCCCGGTGGTCAGCTCAAAGGAGCTGCCGTCCGGCGCGGTCACCCGAAAGACCGCACCGGCGAGGGTGACGGATTCATCCTCCGCGTCCACCTTGATGAGCCGGATCTTGCTGGCCAGGTCGCCGCCGCCGGTGCCGCCGGACTCGGCGGAGATATGGGTGGCGGGGAAGGTATCTTTATACTCCGTGGAGGAGAGGTTGACGGCGTTTTTCAGGGTGCTCCCGGGGGTATAGGTCGAGCGATAGGTCAGCTGATACTGCTCCCCGTTGAGATCCCCCAGGTTCAGGGTGAAGGAGGTCTGATCCTCCGAGAAGGTCAGAAGATCGGAGGTATCCACGATCACGCTTGTGAGGACATGCCCGTAGGAGTCAAACTCCACCTGGCGAAGCAGGAAGGTCTCCGGGAGGAAGTGTTCCCCGGAGGTGCCCAGGGTGTCGCTGATGACCACGTTGGTCAGGGTCGCCTTGGTGTGGTTGATCCGCACCCACCACTCGGCCAGGTTGGGCTGATTGTAGACGGACTGTCCCCATTTTGCCAGGTATTCGTTCTCCAGCTCCTTGGGGCCGGTGACGATGACGCCGGTGTCGATGGAGTGGGAGCTGCCGCCGACCTCGCCGTTCACGGTGACGACGAAGGTGTTGGCCTCCCCGGTGGTGACCTGTTCCCGGTCGAACCGGGCTGCCAGATACATCGTTCCCTTGACGTTGTACCTGTCCTCCACGGTGTCGGTAAAGGTGACATGCACCGTCCCCCCGACATCTCCCGGGCCTGGGGTGACATGGGCCGTGGCGATCACCGTCCCGGTCCCGTCGGTGAGGGTGAAATCCGTCGCCGTCGTGCCGGCGGGGAACATCATGTTCCCCGGCAGGGTGATGTCAAAGTAGTCGCCCTCGTGCAGATTGGCGCCGTTGGCGCTGGCATCCCAGTCCATGGCGAGGTAAAAGGAATCGCTCCAATAGATGGTGGTGACGGTATGGTTGGATAGGTTCTGGAGCTCGAAGCTGGTGATCGTCACATCGACCATCGTCGGCGTACCGCTGGCCAGGGGGCGCACCGGCGCTTTGGCGGCCATGGCCGTCTCCGGCGGCTGCTCCGGCTCTGTATCCGGCGCTGGCTCCGTTTCCGGCTCCGGCGCGGCGTCGTCCGCCGGTGTGTCGGCGGGTGCCTCCGGGGCCTCCGCTGGCGTGTCGGCA
>JAFVAS010000194.1 GCA_017480395.1 Oscillospiraceae bacterium
AACTGGGAGACCAGGGCGGAGAGCACCTCGGCGCGGTCCTCCTCCATGGGGGTGGCAAACAGCTCGGTGTCCCGGCCGGCCAGGTCGCCCCCCAGGAAGTGGAGCACGGCAAAGCAGCTCTTTGCCTCCCCCAGGTAGAGCCCGCACACGTCCACGTCGGAGCGCAGGGAGGCCACCACCTTCTGCCGCTTGCCCAGTAGCTGGATGGAGCGGATGCGGTCGCGGTAGTCCGCCGCAGCCTCGAACTTCAGCTCCTCCGCCGCGCGCTCCATCCGCTGCGTCAGCTCCGCCTCCACCTCGGCGAAGTCCCCCTCCAGCAGGCGCACGGCCTGTCCGATCCGCTCCCGGTAGGCCTCCTCGGTCATCTCGGGACGGCACCAGCCGTCGCAGTTGCCCAGGTGGTGGTTCAGGCAGGGGCGCTCCTTGCCGATGTCCCGGGGGAAGCGCTTTTTGCAGGTGGGCAGGTGCAGGGCCAGGGCGATGGCGTCCAGAATCTCATTGGTGCTGCCCCGGGAACCGTAGGGGCCAAAGTATTTCGCCCCGTCCTCCGCCGTCTTGTTCACCAGCGAAAACCGGGGATAGCGGCTGTTCACCGAGAGCCGGACGTAGGGGTAGCCCTTGTCGTCCTTGAGCAGGATGTTGTATTTGGGCTTGTGGCGCTTGATGAGGGAGCACTCCAGCACCAGGGCCTCGAACTCGCTGTCCGCCAGGATGACGTCAAAGTGGTCGATCTGGCTGACCATCGCCCGGGTCTTTTCGGTGTGGCTGGCCAGCTCCAGAAAATACTGGCTGACCCGGTTACGCAGGGCCTTGGCCTTGCCCACATAGATCACGGTGTTGTGCTCGTCCATCATGATATAGACGCCGGGGTGCAGGGGCAGCGAGTGGGCCTTCGCCTTCAGCTCTTCCTTTGTCATGGCCCTCGCCCCCCTTTAAGAAAAAAGCGCCGCGAACCTGCGGCGCTTTCTGTTTTCTTGCCTCTATTTCCGATGGATCGATCGATCAGATCAATCCGCCGCCTGTCCCAGCAACTGAACCAACGCGTCCAGCGCGGCGGCCTCGTCCTCACCGTCGGCGATCAGCTTCAAGCTGCTGCCGTCCTGGATGCCCATGGACAGCACCCCCAGCAGGCTCTTGGCGTTGACGCGGCGATCCTCCTTCTCCACCCAGATGGAGCACTTGAACTCATTGGCCTTCTGAATAAAGAACGTCGCCGGACGCGCGAACAGGCCGACGTGGTTATTGACAACGGTCTCTCTGACAGTCATAAAGGTGACCCTCCCGATCAAAGGATGATAAAATCTCTTAAGCCTAGAATACCAAAATCCCCGATTTCGCGTCAACGGCAAAATATACAAAAATCCGATTTCACGCCGGGACAATCCAAAGCAAAACGCCTACCCCCCGCCCCGGCGAAAAAATCTCATTTCAGCTCGACCACGGTGACGCCGTCCTCCCCATCGCCAAACCGGCCGGGGCGGAAGGACTTGACATACTTGCTGGTCTTGAGATGCCGGCGCACGGCGGTGCGCAGGGCGCCGGTGCCCTTGCCGTGGATGATGGTGACGCTGGAGAGATGGGCCAACAGGGCGTCGTCCAGGTAGCGATCCACCGTGTCCAGGGCCTCGTCGGTCATCATGCCCCGCAGATCCAGCTCCGGCTTGACCCCGGAGGCGCGGATGCGCTGGGTCGCCCGGACGGTCTGGCGCTGGCGCTGCTTCCTGGCGCGGCTGGCGGCGTCCTCCACCACCCGAACCTCCTCCTGCTTGGCGGTGATCTTCAGGATGCCCGCCTGGAGCTGGAGGGTGCCGTCCTTGTTGACGGACAGCACGTCGGCCTGGGTGCCCATCCGGATCAGCTCCACCACGTCCCCCGCCACAGCGGGCCGGGTGGGGGGCGGCGCCTCCACCTGGGCACCGGCGCGGGTGCGCTCCTCCGTCTCGTTGATGAGGCGGCGCACGGCGGCGCGCTGCTCGTTGACCTGCTGGGCGTTCTGCTCCTTTTTCGCCTGCTTGCGCATGTCGCTCAGCTCGGTGAACACCAGCTCGCTCATCTCCCGGGCCTCCCGGACGATGGCCTCGGCCTGGGCTCTGGCGTCCCGGAGCAGCCGCTCCCGGTCCTCCTCCAGCCTGCGGCGGTAGTCCCGGGCGGCGTCGGCATCCTGCTTGGTGGACTGGCGCAGCCGGGCGGCCTCCAGCCGCTCCGCCTCCATGGCGCGGCGCTGCTGCTCCAGCTGGGTGATAACGTCCTCAAAGCGGACATTCTCCTCGGAGATATGGGCCCCGGCCCGGTCGATGACGTGTTCCGGCAGGCCCAGCCGCCGGGAGATGGCAAAGGCGTTGGACTTGCCCGGGATACCGATGAGCAGCCGATAGGTGGGACGCAGCGACTCCACGTCGAACTCGCAGCAGGCGTTCTCCACCCCCTCGGTGGTCATGGCGTAGAGCTTCAGCTCGGCGTAGTGGGTGGTGGCGCAGACCTTGGCCCCCAGGGAGCGGCTCTCCTCGATGATGGCCTCGGCCAGCGCGGCCCCCTCGATGGGGTCGGTGCCCGCCCCCAGCTCGTCATAGAGGATCAGGGTGCGTTCGTCGGCCTGAGCCAGAATATGCACGGTATTGGTCATATGTGCCGAAAAGGTGGACAGGGACTGCTCGATGGACTGCTCGTCGCCGATGTCGGCCAGCACCTGGGAGAAAACGGAGCAATAGCTGTCGTCTCCCGCAGGGATATGCAGGCCGCATTGGGCCATGACGGTGAGCAGTCCGGCGGTCTTGAGGGCCACCGTCTTGCCGCCGGTGTTGGGGCCGGTGATGACCAGGGTGTCAAAGTCCTCCCCCAGCCGCAGGTCGATGGGCACCGCCGTGCGCTGATCCAGCAGCGGGTGCCGCGCCCGCCGGTAACGGAAGCCGCCATTGTGCTCCAGCCTCGGGGGCATGCAGTTTAAGCGGGTGGACAGCTTGGCCCGGGCGAAGATGGCGTCCAGCTGGATGAGCAGGTCATAGTTCTGGATGATGGACTCCATCTGGGCGGCGCAGTCGGCGGAGAGGGTGCGCAGGATGCGCTCGATCTCCTTCTCCTCCTCCCCCATCAGCTCCCGCAGCTCGTTGTTGGCCTGCACCGCCCCCATGGGCTCGATGAAATAGGTGGAGCCGGTGGAGGACACGTCGTGCACCAGACCCGGCACCATGGAGCGGTACTCCGCCTTCACCGGCACCACAAAGCGGTCGGAGCGGATGGTGATGATGGCCTCCTGCAAATACTTGCTGGCCTGGGAGGAGATCAGCTTTTGCAGCACCTCCCGGGCCTTGCCGGAGGTAGCGCGGATGTGGCGGCGGATGCTGGCCAGCTCGGGGCTGGCGGAGTCGGCGATCTCCTCCTCGGAGAGGATGGAGCCGGTGATGGCGTCCTCCAGCACCCGGTCGGTGGTCAGGCTGCGGAACAGGCCCCGCAGGCAGGTATCCGTCCCCTCGTCGCCGTAGGCGGCCACGTTCCGGGCGGTGCGCAGGACGGCGGCGATGTCCAGCAGCTCCCGGTTGTTCAGCATGCCCCCCTTGTCGCTGCGGCGCAGGGACGCGGCCACCGGCTTGATGGGGGCCATGGGCAAGGAGCCCTGGCGGTCCATCATGTCCCGGGCGGCGGTGGTCTCGTTCAGCAGGCGCTCCACCTCCCCCTCGTAGACGGAGGGGCGCACGCGCATGGAGCGATCCTTCGCCTCGGCGGTGACGCATTGAC
>JAFVAS010000195.1 GCA_017480395.1 Oscillospiraceae bacterium
GGACGTTTCGCAGCAGGGGGAGCGTGATGTACCTTGTGCGCTTTAAACCGTCCGCGCCGTCGAGCGCGGCGGCCTCGTAGACATCCTGCGGGATGTTGTTGAGGCCCGTGACCAGGATGACGAAGTAGAAGCCGACGTACTGCCACATGACCGGCAGGAACATCGTAAAGAGGAAATGCGCCTGGTCCTTCCAGTCGAGCCACTGGACGATGACCTTGCCGCTGGGCTTGACCTCATAGGGCAGCTTCCCCAGGCTCAGCAGCAGCTGGTTGACCATGCCGCCCTTGTAGAGGAAGATCAGGTTGAACATGATGCCGAGGGCCGTGGCGGAGATGACGATGGGGAAGAAATAGACCGTGCGGAAAAACTGCGCCCCGACGCGGATCGTGTCGACCAGCAGGGCGAGGATCAGCGCGATGCCGACCTGGAACACCACCGTGCAGACGATCAGCACCAGCGTGTTCTTGAGCGCAACGCGCATGTACGGGTCGACGAAGAGGCGCTGATAGTTCTCGTACCAGGGCTCGTTGAGGCCCTCGGCAGCGCGGCCGAGGCCCCCGATCTTGAGGAAGGTGTTGAGGATGTTCTGGAAGAAGGGGTAGTAGAGGAACACGAGCAGAAAGGCAAACGCCGGGATCAGGAACAGCAGGAGCGGCGTTTTCTTCTTGTAGATCATCGAGTTCATGGTCTTGCTCCTTTGCTGAGAAACCGGGCTGCCGCTATGCGCAGCAGCCCGGAGGGTGTGCTCGGTACTGTCTCAGTTCAGGGCGATTGCGGAGGCGATGGCGTCCTCGGCGCTCATCTTGCCGGTCACGACGTTCTGGACGTTGGCGAACAGGTCGCCGCGCGCCTCGGCAGTCAGGCTGTCCTGCACGGCCCCGGCGATGGCGGTAATGCTGGCGTTGGCGTCGGCGGCGGACTGCTGCAGGGCGTTGAGGCCCGCGGGGCTGGCGCCGTTGACGAGGGCGGTGACCTCGGTGGTGACGAAGGTGCTCAGGATCTCATCGGAGGTGAGCTGGGAGACGAACTCCACGGCGGCCTCGCGCTTGGCGGGGTCGTCCCAGGCCTTGCGGGTGATGAAGTAGCCCATGGAGATGCCGCCGATGGCTTCGGAAGCGCTGCGCTCGCCCTTGCCGGGCACGAAGGCGATGGCGAAGTCGTCCAGGTCGGCCGCGTTCGCGGTGAAGTAACCGACCTTCCAGCTGCCGTCAATGAGGAAGGCGGCCTCGCCGGCGTTGAAGAGCTCAACGGTCTCGGCGTCGGAGGCGGTCAGGGTGTTGGCGGGGAAGTAGCCGGCCTCGTAGAGGGCCTTGATGTCGTTGAGGCCCGCGGCCCACTTCGCGGCGACGGCGTCGTCGGCGCTCTGGGGCAGCTCGAGGTGGTTCTCGACGGTGCCGTTGTTCATGACCATGAACTCAAACCAGTAGTGCGGGACCTCGACCAGCGAGCAGGCGATGGGCGTGTACCCGGCCTCCTTGATGGTCTCGCAGTCGGTCAGGAACTGCTCCCAGGTGTAGTCGGGACCCGGGACCTCGACGCCGCAGTCTAAAAGGACGGCCTTGTTGACGAACATGTTCTCCCAGTAGCCGGAGGAGGGGACGGAGTACTGCTTGCCGTCGGCGGCGACGGCCATCATGCTGCTCTTCATGTTGGTGGCGAAGTCGGGATACTCAGCGCGGATCTCGTCGATGGAGACGACCTTGCCGGCGGAGATGAAGGGCTCGGCGTCGGCATTGGTGAAGTAGAAGAGGACGTCGGGCTCGGAGCCGGTCTCGAAGTCGGTGAGGATCTTGGCCTTCCACTCCTCGTTGGAGGTGCCGGAGCCGTCGTTGACCTTGTTGCCGGTGGAGGCCTCAAAGGCCTTCACGGCGTTTTCGAAGTTGGCGCGGTTGCCGTCGTCGCCGCCATAGGAGGTGACCACGTTCAGGGTGACGGACTGGGCGGGCTCTGCCTCGGCAGGGGCTGCCTCGGCGGTGGCGCTCTCAGCGGGAGCGGGGGCGTTGGATGTATCCCCGGCGGGGGCGGATGCGGCCGGAGTGCTTCCGGCGGGCGGGTTGCTTGCAGTGCCGCTGCTGCCGCAGGCGGCCAAGGCAAAGACTGTCGCGAGGGCTAGAATCAGTGCAAGTACCTTTTTCATATTCTTGGTCTCCTCTATCAAAGATTTTTTGTGACATTTCTCTCACGTCACTGGCAATATTATAGAGCTAAACCGTCATCTTGCATAAGAACGGCGCTTGCCTTTTCTTGCTTTTGCTTGTTGTCTTTGACCGGGGTTGTACAAAATCCGGCAAGTCATGCCAAAACCGGGAACATGACGCGGGCGAGAATGGTGTCCGGGCCGGTCTGCTCCACGGTCAGGGTTCCGGCCTCGCCATAGGTGAGCCACAGCCGCTCCCGCACGTTGCGCAGGCCCACCTTTGCCGCGATTTCGCCGGTGTCCAGGGGGGTGTGGAGCAGATGCTCCAGATTGACCAGATCCTCCGGGGAGAGGGCGCCGTCGTGCTCCACCTCCAGCACCATGCGCGCCCCCTCCCGGTAGGTGCGCACACAGACCTTGCCGCCCCGGCGGGGGGTCAGGTCGTACTCCACGGCGTTTTCCACCAGCGGCTGGAGGATGAGCCGGGGCACCATGGCGTCCATCAGGGTCTCGTCCGTCTCGCTGACCGTCTCCAGCCGGTCGCCGAGGCGTTCCTTTATAATATACAAATATGCGTCCACATAGCTCAGCTCCTCCCGGAGGTGAACCTGGCTGCGGCCGTCCCGGTCCAGGGCGGCGTCCAGCATGGTGGAGAGGGCCTCGATCATGGCGCTGACCCGGTCGTTTTCGGCAATTCGGGCCTCCCAGTTGATGATCTCCAGGGTGTTGTTGAGAAAGTGGGGGTTGATCTGGGACTGGAGCGCCTTCATCTTGGCCTGCTGGAGGGCCTGTTGCTCCCGATAGGAGCGCTCAAACTGGCTTTTCAGCTCGGCGGACATGGCGTTGAAGTGGCGGTACAGCTTCTGGAACTCCCGGCTGCGCGCCGTCTCCTCGATCACATAGCCCCGCGCGCCGTCCTGAATTTTGGAGGTGGCGTCCACCAGCGTCTCCACCGGCTGGGTTACCAGGCGTCGGAAGGCGTGGATCATAATCAGCAGCATGGGCAGGCCCATCAGCACGACGATCAGCACCGCGACGCGCAGATTGGGCATCTCGCGCCAGATGTTATAGCTCCGGACGGCGGCGTCAATGCGGAAGGTGTGGCTTTCGATGGTGGTGGTGCATTGGAGGCCGTCGGCGGGGGAGGCGTCGTCAGGGTCGGCTTCGTGGAAGGTGCCGTCGGAGCGCAGCACCAGGCTGTCATCCAGGGTGAGGGCGGCGTCGCCCAGACGCCAGACGGGCTCCATCGACTGGAAGAGCACGTCGGAGTCGCAGAGCATGACTACGGTGGCATAGGGGGAAAAATGGCTGTCCAGCAGATTGCGGAGGATATACAGCTCGCCCTCCCGCTCCATCAGCACGATGCCCGTGTCCGCGTCGCGCATGGCCTCCAGCACCGCCTGCTCCGTGCCGCTGCGATAGCTGGTGATGGTGTTGCTGCCGTGGGTCTGGTTGGCGGTGTAGTAGGGGTGTACGCCGATGTCCTCCCAAAAGCTGAGGAACACCGCGCGCACCCGCTCGTCCCGGGAGAAGGTCTGGGACAGGTACTCCGTCGCCGTGCGGTAAAAGGCGGCGTTGTCGCCGTCCTGCTGGTACAGGCGGTAGGCGTTGCGCACCACGCCGTCATAGGAGACGGACTTGGAGGCCTCGAAGGCGGCGTGGAACCGCATCTCCAGCTGCTCCAGCGCGTTTTCCGACTCCGCCGACAGCTCCTGACGCACCGAGTGCTCATAGTTGGCGTCCAGCAGAACCCCCGCCAGGATCACAATGATGATGATGGGCAGAACCCAGCAGGATATGATCGTCGCCACCAGTCCGGTGCGCAGGGACCGGGGACGCTTTGCTTCCATCTCTTCCATATCGTTTCTCCGTTGTGTCGTGTGGTGGAAAAGGCGGAGAGGAACCCTCTCCGCC
>JAFVAS010000196.1 GCA_017480395.1 Oscillospiraceae bacterium
GCAAAGTGCTGCTCCGCCTGGGCGGCCTGCTCCTCGTTGACGTCCTCGCCGTAAAAGATCGTGACGAACTCCGCCTGGCTCTCCTTTGCGCTGTGGGCCAGGGAGGTCAGCATCTCCCCGATGTCCGGGGAGGTGCCGTGGAGCTTGCCCTCCAGCAGGGCCAGATAGTCCCCGGCGTGGATGTTGAAGCCATCCAGGTCGGAATCACGGGCGGCATAGGTGATCTGGGCGGTCTCCACCCGGTGGGCGGCGTCGATCATGGCGGCGGTGAGGGCGTCCTCCTCCGCGTCCAGATCCACCGCCATCATGGCGGCGATGCCCTGGGGGACGGTCTTGGTCTCGATGACCACCACCTTGCGCTCCTCACAAAGGGGAATGCATTGCTGGGCGGCCATGATGATATTCTTGTTGTTGGGCAGCACATAGACCACCTCGGCAGGGGTGTGGTCAATGACCTTCAGCAAATCCTCGGTGGCGGGATTCATGGTCTGCCCGCCGGACACCAGGCCGTCCACCCCCAGATCCCGGAAGACGGACTCCAGCCCCTCTCCGGCGGCGACGGCCACAAAGCCGTATTTCCGCTCGCTGGGATAGATGACCCGCTCCGGCTCGCTCTCATACTGCCTGGCCTCCATCGCCTCCAGCTCCTGCTCCACGGCGTCCAGGTCGTCGGTGGACTGGACATGCCGTCCGGCAGCCAGCTCCTCCTGCTGGGTGCGCATGTTCTCGATCTTGGCCAGCTCCAGCGTACCGTATTTCTGGGACTCGGTCAGGGCGACACCCGGCGTATCGGTGTGGACGTGCACTTTAAAGGCCTCGTCGTCCTCCGCAATGACCAGGCTGTCGCCGATGCTGTTCAGGTAGGCCCGCAGGGGGTTCAGGTCGATATCCGGGGATGCCTTGCGGACGATATAGACGGTGTCGAAGGCGAAGGTGATGTCCTCGTCGCCGATCTCGGCAAAGTCCGCCCTGTCCTTGACCTCCGGCTCCTCGGAGCGGGCCATGGGCTCCCCCAGCAGGCAGGCCAGCATCCCGGAGAGGATGACCACAAAGCCCTTTCCGCCGGCGTCCACCACCCCGGCCTTTTTCAGCACCGGGTTCTGGTTCACCGTGTCGGCCAGGGCCTCCTCGCCCCGCTGGATGGTGTGCTCCAGCACAAACTGGAAGGAGGCGTTCTCCATGCAGGCCTCGGCGGCCCGCTCCGCAGCCAGGCGGGAGACGGTGAGGATGGTGCCCTCGGCGGGCTTCATCACCGCGCCGTAGGCGGCGGCAACCCCCTCGGACAGGGCGGCGGCAAAGTCCACACCGTCCATGGTCTCCTTCTCCTTCAGCTCCCGGGCGAGGCCGCGGAAGAGCAGCGAGAGGATGACGCCGGAGTTGCCCCGGGCGCCCCGGAGCAGCGCGGAGGCGGCGACGTGGGCCACCTCCCCCACGGAGCGCACCCGGTTGTCGGCCAGGGCGGTGACGGCGGCGGAGATGGTCATGCTCATATTGGTGCCGGTGTCCCCGTCGGGCACCGGGAAAACATTCAAATCGTTGATGGCCTGCTTCTCCGCCTGGAGGGCGGCGCTGCCATAACGGATCATGGTGGCGAACTGCGCACCATCGATGATGTCAATCATGTCTTTTCTTCCTTTCGGCACAGGTTCGTTTCGCCCCGCTCAGCGACGGCGGCGAACACTCAGGAGAACGAGATGGAGTCGATAAAAATCTCCACACTCCGCACCGGAACGCCGGTGTATTGCTGCACCGTATAGGTGACCTCATTGGTGATGGCGCTGCTGATTGCGGCGATGTTTACGCCGCTGTCCACAATGATGTGCAGGTCGATGGTCACGCTGCCATCCTCGTTGGGGGTGACCTTCACGCCCTTGGCCATGGACTCCCGGCGCAGCAGATGCACCAGGCCATCGGTCTTGGAGCGCACGGCCATTCCCTTCACGCCGAAGCAATTGGTGGCGATGACGCCCGCAAGCTGGGTGAATACGTCGTTGCTGATGACCAGGTTGCCCTTTTCCATCTGGATCTTCATATGGTAGCACTTCCCTTCTGCGCCCGATGTGGCGCACCAGTCCATAATATATCCCTATTCTATGCCATTTCACCCAAAAATACAAGAGGCAAAATCACACCCGGCCCGGTCGGGATTTGACATCCCCGCTTTTGCGTGGTAAAATCAGCAGGATCATATGCGCCTGTGAT
The DNA here is from genome assembly GCA_017480395.1 of Oscillospiraceae bacterium. Classification (GTDB taxonomy): domain Bacteria; phylum Bacillota; class Clostridia; order Oscillospirales; family Oscillospiraceae; genus UMGS1766. The sequence goes on from JAFVAS010000196.1 coordinate 2,203, forward strand.
GGAATTGGTAGACATGCGAGATTTAGGTTCTCGTGCGGCAACGCGTGTGGGTTCGAGTCCCTTCAGGCGCACCAAAAAGAGAGACACACTCTTGTGTGTCTCTCTTTTTGGCTCCACCCAGGGATGAAGTATTCGTTCAATTCTCCTTTTTTCGCTCCGCCACGGCGGAGGCCAGCTGATCCAGCGCCTGGGTCAGGGTCCTGCGGGTACAGGCCAGAACCACGCGCTGGTACTGCTCCGAGGCGGCGCCGAAGATGTGCCCGGCGTCCAGCCAGAGCTTGGCCCGGTTTATCACCAGGTCGTTCAGCTCCTCCTTTGTCAGCCCCAGACCGGAGCAGTCCAGCCAGGCGAAATAGGTGCCCTCCGGCTCGATCAACCGGATCTCCGGGAGGCGCTCCGCCAGATAGTCCCGCAGGAAGGCCAAATTTCCCTCCAGATAGTCCTTCACCGCGTCCAGCCAGTCCCCGCCGGTCTCGTAGGCGACCCGGCAGGCCAGCAGCCCCAGGGTGTTGAGCTGGGAATATCCGGCGGCGTCCACCTGGTGCCGGAACTGCCCCCGCAGCGCCTCCGACGGGATGAAGATGTTGGACACCTGCAAGCCCGCCAGATTGAAGGTCTTGCTGGGGGCGGTGCAGATCACCAGCTGCTCCCGGATCTCCCCCTCCAGCGACGCGGCGGAGGTAAAGGTACGCCCCGGCCGAACGAAGTCACAATGGATCTCATCGGCGACCAGTACCACATGGTATTGTACGCACAGATCGGCCAGCCGCCGCAGCTCCTCCCGGCTCCAGACCCGGCCCACCGGGTTGTGGGGGGAGCAGAGCAGCAGCAGACGCACCCGCTCCGTCCGGAGCTTCTCCTCCAGATCGGCGAAATCGATTTCATAGCGGCCATCCCGGTTGACCAGCTCGCTGTTGACCAGTCGTCGGCCGTTGTCCTGAATGACCTCGTGGAAGGGATAATAGACCGGGTTCTGAATCAGCACCGCGTCGCCGGGTTCGGTGAAGGCCTTGACGGCCATGGCCAGGGCAAAAACCACCCCCGGGGTCTTGATGAGCCACTCCGGCCGGGGGCTCCAGCCGCAGCGGACGGAAAACCAGGCGCGCAGCGCCTCAAAATAGTCCTGCTTGGTCTCTGTATAGCCGAAGATGCCGTGCTGCACCCGCTCGATCAGCGCCTGCTGGATGGTGGGTGCCACCGGGAAGTCCATGTCCGCCACCCACAGGGGGAGGACATCCCCGGGTCGGCCCCGCTCCACCGCAAAATCATATTTCAGGCTGTCGGTGTTCCGGCGCTGGATCTCCCGGTCAAAGTCAAATCCGCTCATTGTCCTCACTCCTCCAGTGCCTGCCGCAGGTCGGCGATGATATCGTCCGGGTGCTCCAGCCCCACGGAGAGGCGGAGCAGCGTATCCGTGATGCCCAGATGCTCCCGCATCGCCTGGGGCACATCGGGATGGGTCTGCACCATGGGGTAGGTCAGCAGGGACTCGGTGCCGCCGAGGCTCTCGGCGAAGGTGATGAGCTTGATCCGCTCCAGCACCCGCAGGGCGGTCTCCGCCGTGTCCGTGCGGAAGGAGATCATGCTGCCAAAGCCCCGGGCCTGCCCGGCGTTGACGGCGTGGCCGGGGTGCTCCGGCAGGCCGACATAGTAGACCTCCCGGATGCGGGGGTGCGCCTTGAGCCAGCCGGCCACCTGGAGGGAATTTTGCTGCTGGCGCTCCATGCGGATGGCCAGGGTCTTGATGCCCCGCATGACCAGCCAGCTGTCAAAGGGGGCCAGCACGCCGCCGGTGGTCTTGGAGATCAGCCGCAGCCGATCCCCCAGCTCCTTAGAGGCGGTGCAGAGAAAGCCGGAGATGGTGTCGTTGTGTCCGGACAGGAATTTGCTGCCGCTGTGGACGACGACGTCCGCCCCCAGGGCAAGGGGATTCTGAAAATAGGGAGAGAGAAAGGTGTTGTCCACGATCAGGGCGAGGCCGTGCGCCTTCGCCAGGGCGGAGATTTTGCGCAGGTCGGTGACGTTCATCATCGGGTTGGATGGGGTCTCCAGATAGATGGCCCGGGTCTCCGGCCGAACCGCCGCCTCCACAACGGAGAGGTCGGTGGTGTCCAGATAGTCAACGCGCAGGCCGTTCTTGGTGCTGATGAAGGTGTGCAGCCGGGTGACGCCGCCATAGAGGTCCTCCGAGCAGATGATGTGGTCGCCCGGGGCGAACAGCTCAAAGACCGCGCTGATGGCCGCCATCCCCGAGGAGAAGGCGACGCAGGCCGCCGCCCCCTCCAGGGAGGCGACCACCTGCTCCAGCCGGGTCCGGGTGGGGTTGGACTCCCGGGTGTAGTCAAAGCCGCTGGCATTGTGGCCGGGCTTGATATGGCTGAAGGACGCGGTCTGATAAATGGGATAGCTGATGGAGCGGTTCTCGTCCAGCAGCCGGTCGGCGGCGTCACCGTGGATACATCGGGTTTCAAACTGTTCGTTCATGGGGTTCTCTCCTTTTTCAGATTCGATCCGCAACCAAATTCATTCGTGGGGGAAATTATATCACAACTTTTCCCTTTGGAATAATAGTTGTTCTGAATGGAACGTTATAGGGCCAATTTATATCCTTCGCGTTCGCTATGAAGTTTGCCCGCGCAGGCCTCTGGCGGCCCTCTCCCGGGCTCCTTTCGTCAAGTTCCATAAAATTTTGTCAAAACGCAAGGATTCACCTTGAAAGAAACCGCCCTTTATGATATACTTGACAAAATACTTTTGTCCGAAAGGTCATCGGAATGGGGGTACCCCCATTCCGCGCTTCCACGCAGGTGGAAGCGCAACCGGGCGGCGGTGAGAAATCGGCTATGGCGAGAAACAAATTTATCCGGGATTACCGCCTGACGGAGCGGACTGACGAGCGGGGAAAAACCCGCCGGGACTACGCCTATGTGGGCGACGCCTACCACTACGTCTTCCCCGCCGACGCGGTGCGCCGGACAAAGCGAAATCTGCTCATCTGCTGCGCGGTGGGCTTTGCGGCGTTCCTTGGGGCGCTGCTCCCCCGCTCGGCGGCGGCATACATTATATACATCACCCTTCCCTTTGTCTTTTCCGCCCTTCCCCTGGGGATCGCGGCGGAGGCGGTGCTGACCGCCCCCCGCCCCGACCGGCCCATGGAGCGCCGCCAGGCGGACAAGCTGGAGAACCGCCTCCCCGCGGCGGCGGTCTTTGTGGTGATTCTCCCCGCCGTCTCC
>JAFVAS010000197.1 GCA_017480395.1 Oscillospiraceae bacterium
CCCAGATGATCGTGCTGCCCGGCGGCTTCTCCGGCGGCGACGAGCCGGAGGGCTCCGGCAAGTTCATCAGCACCTTCTTCCGCAACGGGCGGATCAAGGACGCGGTGCACGACCTGCTGAAAAACCGGGACGGCCTGATGCTGGGCATCTGCAACGGCTTCCAGGCCCTGGTGAAGCTGGGCCTTGTCCCCTACGGCGAGATCCGGGACATGGACGACACCTGCCCGACCCTGACCTTCAACCTGATCGGCCGCCATCAGTCCCGCTACGTCACCACCCGGGTGGCCTCGGTCAAGTCCCCCTGGATGCTCAAGGCGGAGGTCAACGACCTCTACGCCGTGCCCGTCTCCCACGGCGAGGGACGCTTCGTCGCTCCGCCGGAGATTCTGGCCCGGATGATCGAGAACGGCCAGGTGGCCACCCAGTATGTGGACGTCTACGGCAACCCCAGCATGGACATTGCCGCCAACCCCAACGGCTCTGTGGCCGCCATCGAGGGCATCTTCTCCCCGGATGGCCGGGTGTTCGGCAAGATGGGCCACACCGAGCGCTACGGCCGCAACGTCGGCAAGAACATCGTGGGGGACAAGCATATGCCCCTCTTCGAGTCCGGCGCGCTCTACTTCAAATAAACTGATGTATAGTGGGATCGCCGCCCGATCGGGCGGCGATCCCTGTGAGGAACGATATGGATTCCATTATTTTTGACGTGGACGGCACGATCTGGGACTCCCGCATTCCGGTGGCCCACGCCTGGAACGCCGCCCTGAGCGACTACTATGGCCGCAGGATCGACCATGACCCGGAGTTTCTGGGCCGCCAGTTCGGCAAGACCATGGATGAGATCGCCGCCGTCCTGCTCCCGGAGCTGGAGCTGGAGGAGCGGCACAGGGTGGAGGAGCTGATCTTCGAGCGGGAAAACCGCTGGCTGGAGACGGAGCCCGGCACCCTCTATCCCGGTGTGGCGGAGACGCTGGAGCAGCTCTCCCGCCGTCTGCCCCTCTACATAGTCTCCAACTGCCAGAGCGGCTATATCGAGGTCATGCTGAAGACCACCGGCCTCGGCCCCTGTTTCTCCGGCCACCTCTGCTTCGGCGACACGGGGGAAGGGAAAGGGGAAAACCTTGTCACCCTTTGCAAACAGCGGGGACTGGCCGACCCGGTCTACGTCGGGGACACCCAGGGAGACGCAGACGCCTGCGCCCAGGCCGGGATGCCGATCATTTTTGCCGCCTACGGCCTGGGGGAGATTGCCCGGCCCTGGCGGACGATCCGGCACTTTTCGGAGCTGCTGGAGCTCATTTGATCACAGATGATAACAGCAACGCCTCCCGATCCATTCGGATCGGGGGGCGTTTTGCGATGCGGATGCCCATAGCAGGCCCAGCGCCGGGACGGCTCCGGTTATTTTGCGCTGTCCTCCCGGGCGACCTCCACGCAGAAGCCGTGGTGGCCGCAGGCGGTGCAGGTCAGCTTACGGGTCGAGGGGGTGTGCCTCGCCCAGAAGGCCTCCTTCATTTTCGGGACAAAAACGCTGTGGCATTGGGGGCAGAGATAGGCCACATGGCTGAAATAGTAGTGGGATATCCAGATGCCATAGGGAATGGCGATCACGGCCCAGAGGACAAACAGCCACCAGAGGCCCTTTGTGATCCACAGAATGATGGCCGTCCATTGCAGCGCGGTGACCGGGATGCCGGTGATCAGCATGGTCGCGCGGATTTTCCGCAGTTTCTGCTTGCTTGTCATTGTGTAGGCGATGTCCCCGATGGATTCGACGGAGAAGTGCTCCAGCCGCCGCAGCTCCCGCTTCAGACTCACCAGCTTTTCCAGCTTTTCCTGCCGGGCGTCCAGCTCCTCCCGCAGCGCCTGCTCCTGCTGATCCAGCAGCAGGGAGATCACGCTGCCCGGGTCGTCCTCGGAGAGCAGCTGGGAGATGGCCGCGATGGGCAGTCCCAGCTCCCGCAGAAAGCAGATGATCTTCATCCGGGCGAGATCGTCCTCGGAATAGAGCCGGCGGCCGCCCTCGGAGAGCGCGCTGGGGGTCAGGATGCCCCGGGTGTCGTAATACTGCACCGTGCGGACGGTCACGCCGCACAGCCTGGCCACCTCTCCCGTCGTGTATTTGGACATGGCCCTTCACCTCCTTGTGCTCAGAATAGCACATGACGCCGCGTCACAAGCAAGGGCTGACGCGGGGGATTTTTGGTCAAAAACGAAAAAAATCTGCAAATGGGGTGCGGCACAGGTGTTCTGTGCCGGGCGGAGCGCACATCTTGGCTTATGATAGCACGTTTGAATGGGAAAGAATACGGGAGCGTCGCCCATGTGCGGCCCGGAGCGGGGAGGGGGAGAAAGAGAAAAGCCAGGTCAACAGACCTGGCTTTTGGAGGCACCACCCGGAATCGGACCGGGGATCAGGGTTTTGCAGACCCGTGCCTTACCGCTTGGCTATGGTGCCATATGGAAAACAGGAGCAATTGTTTCTTGCTCCCGTTTTCTCTTGGAGCGGAAGACGAGGCTCGAACTCGCTACCTCCACCTTGGCAAGGTGGCGCTCTACCAGATGAGCTACTCCCGCAGATACCCCGTGTGAACACGGGGTGGTGCCTCCGATCGGAATCGAACCAATGACACGGGGATTTTCAGTCCCCTGCTCTACCAACTGAGCTACAGAGGCAAATGGCGACCCGGAACAGGCTCGAACTGTCGACCTCCAGCGTGACAGGCTGGCGTTCTAACCAACTGAACTACCGGGCCAAAAAGACGATTCGGGTGGTGGGAACAACAGGACTCGAACCTGTGACCG
>JAFVAS010000198.1 GCA_017480395.1 Oscillospiraceae bacterium
GAGGAGGCGAAGCAGGTCATCCGCGGCAGCGGACGCGGCTGGTCCGCCGCGGAGTGGGGCTTCCGCTGGCTCTATAACCAGCCGGAGGTCACCGTCGTCCTCTCGGGCATGAACACCCTGGAGATGGTGCAGGAGAACTGCCAGACCGCCTCCGACGCCGGGGTGGGCCAGCTCACGGCCCGGGATTTCGAGACCCTGGCCGAGGTGACCCGCCAGATCCGCGCCCAGGAGAAGGTGGGCTGCACCGGCTGCCGCTACTGCATGCCCTGCCCCAAGGGGGTGGACATCCCCGGGGCCTTCCGGTGCTACAACGCCATGTATATCGAGTCCAAGACCCAGGGCCGCTTCCAGTACGCCCAGACCGTCGGCCTGACCCGGGAGCCCGCCTTCGCCACCCAGTGCATCTCCTGCGGCAAGTGCGAGGCCCACTGTCCCCAGAACATCCCCATCCGCGCCAAGCTGAAGGAGGCCGACCGGGCCCTCCGGCCCCTCCCCTACCGGGTGGGCATCGACGTGGCCCGGCGCTTCATGTTCCGGAAGGCCAGAACAAAGGGGACAAAAGGGGCAAAGGCGACGAACGGAGCGGCAAAAAAATAAGACGAACCCCGCACCGCGGGGAAACGGAGGAATAGGAGGAAACGGACAATGGATCAGATGGAACTCATGCGCACCCGGCGCAGCGTGCGCACCTTTGACGACACCCCCCTGCGCGCGGAGGACGCGCAGCGGCTGCTGGACTTCGCCGCCCAGGCGGACTCCCCCTACCACATCCCCATCTCCTGGCACCTGCTGGACGCCAGGCGGGACGGCCTGAGCTCCCCGGTCATCGCCGGGACGGAGACCTGGCTGGCGGGCAAGCTGCCCCGGGTCCCCCACGCGGAGGAGGCCTTCGGCTACACCCTGGAGCAGGTGGTGCTCTACGCCGCCTCCCTGGGGATCGGCACCACCTGGATCGCCGGAACCATGAACCGGCCCGCCTTTGAGCAGGCCATCGGCCTGGCGGAGGGGGAGGCCATGCCCTGCGTCACCCCCCTGGGCTATCCGGCCAAGCGGATGTCCCTGCGGGAGACCCTGATGCGCAAGGGGGTCAAGGCGGACACCCGGCTGGATTTTGGGGCGCTGTTCTTCGACGGCTCCTTTGACGCCCCCCTCACCCCCGAGGGGGCAGGGGCGCTGGAGCCGCTGCTGTCGGTGGTGCGCCTGGCCCCGTCGGCAGTCAACAAGCAGCCCTGGCGCGCCGTGGTGACCGAGAAGGCCGTCCACTTCTATGAGCGGCGGGACAAGGGCTATGTCGGCGCGGACGGCTGGGATCTGCAGAAGGTGGACCTCGGCATCGCCCTGTGCCACTTCGCCCTGGCCGCCCAGGCCAGCGGCATCGAGACCACCCTGATCCTCGACGACCCCGGCCTCCCCACCGGGCAGGACACCGGGTACATCGCCTCCTATGTCCTCCTCTGAGCGGCTCTACATCGGCATCGAGGGCATCTACTGCGCCCACTGCGTGGACACCATCACCCGCACCCTGCGGGCGATGGAGGGGGTGGAGGAGGTCTCGGTGCGCCAGAACGTGGCCCGGGTCTCCGGCCACGGCCTGCCCGGCGCCGACGCCCTGGTGGCCGCCATCCGGCATATCGGCTACGAGACGGATGAGAGCCGGATCAGCCGGGACCGCACCCGGGTGGCAAAGGGCCTGCGGTGGTATGAGTTTCTGCTCATCGCCGCCGCCATCCTGCTCTTCGCCCTGGGGCTGGAGCGGCTGTTCGGCTACAACATCTTCAACGCCATCCCCACGGTGGACAGCAGCCTATCCTACGGGATGCTGTTCGTCACCGGCCTGCTGACCAGCATCCACTGCGTCAGCATGTGCGGGGCCATCGGCATCTTCGCCTCCACGGAGACCAACTCCGTCCGGAGCCTCCGCCGTCCCCTGCTCTACCAGGCGGGGCGGGTGTGCTCCTACACCCTGATCGGCGGCGTCGTCGGCGCGGTGGGAAGCGTCTTCCGGGTCAGCGAGACCCTGCGGGGGGCGCTCATCCTCGTGGCCGCCGCCTTCATGCTGCTGATGGCGCTGTCCATGCTGGGGCTGTTCCAGTTCTCCCTGCCCCGGCTGTTTCACCTCCGCCTCCCGGCGGGGCGGAACGGCCCCTTCCTCATCGGGCTGCTCAACGGCCTCATGCCCTGCGGCCCCCTCCAGGCGATGCAGCTCTACGCCCTCTCCACCGGCTCTCCCCTGTCCGGTGCCCTGGCCATGCTGCTCTTCGCCCTGGGCACGGTGCCGCTGATGCTGCTCTCCGGGGTGGCCATCAACCTCTCCCGGGGGCGCGCCAAACGGGTCATCGGCAAGGTCGCCTCGGTGCTGATGGTGATTCTGGCCCTGTCGATGCTGAACCGGGGGCTGCTGTCCCTGGGCGTCGATGTGACCCGGGTGCTCCCCACCCAGTACAACGGCTACCTGGCCGCCACGGCGGAGGACGGGGTGCAGACCGTCGCCTTCGACCTGGACTATGACACCTACGCAGACATCGTGGTGCAGAAGGACGTGCCCGTGCGCATCACGGTCCATGCCGACGCCGGAAAGCTCACCGGCTGCAACAACGAGATCATAAGCCGGGACTTCGGCTTTGACATCCCCCTGAAGGAGGGGGACAACCTGATCGAGTTCACCCCGACGGAGGAGGGGGATTTCTCCTACTCCTGCTGGATGCACATGATCACCAACCACATCCGGGTGGTGGACGACGCGGACTTCTTCGCCCGCTGACCCGCCGCCCCGAACCACGGATCAAAGGAAACACAACTCGGAGGGATCTAGCATGAATTGGAAACGCATCACCTGTCTGGCCCTGGCCTTCGTCCTCCTCTGCGGCGCGCTGACCGCCTGCGGGAGCGATGGCTACGGGAAATACAACGACCTCACGGCGAACCAGGACGGCTCCGTGACCATCCAAACGGAGGGCGTCACCGCCGACGCGCGGTTCTTCAACTACGACGCCGACGGCGTCACCGTCCAGCTGGTGGCCCTCCGGGACGAGGACGACGGCGTACACGTCGCCTTCAACACCTGCCAGAACTGCTCCCCCTCCCCCAAGGCCTACTACACCCAGGGGGACGGCGTGCTGAGGTGCACCAACTGCGGCTTCACCTTCGCGCCGGAGGAGGTGGGCATCGCCCAGAACGGCTGCAACCCCTGGCCGGTGGAGGGGATCGAGATCGGCGCGGAGGAGATCACCATCCCCGTCGCCTCCCTGGAGGAGATGAACCCCCTCTTCGCCGGCTGGAAGGGCCCCACCAAGTAACAAAGAGACAGCTGCCATCCGGGGCGGAGCGGCGTTTGCCCCGCCCCCACGGAGATGAGGAGGAACTATGGAGCGGAAGGCGGAGCCCCGGCAGCAGCGGGGCATTCTGTGGCGCGTCCTGCTGGTCGTCGCCGCGCTGCTGGATTTCACCATTCTGGAGCTGGGGAAGCACACCGTCCTGGGCTGGGTGCTGACCTGCGCCGCCCTGATCGCCTATGCGCTGCTGCGCCTGCGGGCGCTGCGGGGGGCGGGGCGGCTCCTCCGGTGGGCGAGCTGGCTGGGCCTGCTGGCGGTCTTCGCCGGGATTCTGTACCTGTCCTGGCCGCCGGTCAAGCCCGTCCCCGCCGTGGCGGGCAGGAGCGCCGGGGTCACCGACGTCGTCCACGTCGCCCAGGGCGACCTGACCGGCGTCCTCACCGAAGACGGCGCGGTGGAGGTCTATGCGGGCATCCCCTACGCCCAGCCGCCGGTGGGCGAGCTGCGCTGGCGGGAGCCCCAGCGCGCTGGGGCCTGGGACGGGGTGCTGGCCGCCGACCACTTTGCCCCCATGTCCATGCAGACCCAGAATCTGCCCATCTACTCCTCCCTCACCCGCATCATCGGCTACCACGACTACGCCGTCTCCCTGTCCGACAACTACCGCCCCCCGGTCAGCGAGGACTCCCTCTACCTCAACATCTGGAAGCCCGCCGGGGCGGCAAGCGGCCTGCCCGTGCTGGTCTACATCCACGGCGGCTCCCTCCAGACCGGCCAGCCCTGGTATGAGGATTACAGCGGCGAAGGTTTGGCCCGGGACGGGGTGGTCGTCGTCAACCTGGGCTACCGCCTGGGCATCTTCGGCTTCTTCGCCGACGCGGAGCTGGCCGCGGAGTCCCCCAACGGGACGACGGGCAACTATGGCCTGCTGGATCAGATCATGGCCCTGGAGTGGGTGCGGGACAACATCGCCGCCTTCGGCGGCGACCCGGACAACGTGACCCTGGCCGGGGAGTCGGCGGGCTCCGCCTGCGTGACGGCCCTGTGCACCTCCCCCCTGGCGAAGGGGCTGTTCCGCCGCGCCGTCGGGGAGAGCTCCACCGTGACCGCCCCCCAGCCCGCCCACTCCTTCCGGCTGATGGAGGAGGCCCTGGCCACCGGGGCGGAGACCAAGGCCCGCTACGGGGCCGCCTCCGTATCAGAGCTGCGCCAGATTTCGGCGGAGGAGCTGGCCGGGGAAATGAACTTCCACCACCACATCACCGTGGACGGCTATGTGCTGACCGAGACCCCCTACGAATCCTACGCCAAGGGCATCCACAACGAGGAGGCCCAGCTCCAGGGCTACAACCGGGACGAGTCCGCCCCCTTCATCCTCTTCGGCCAGGCGAAGCTGAGCAACTACGAGGCCAAGGTGCGCGCCGCCTTTGAGGAGCCCTACGCCTCCCGCATCCTGGCCCTCTACCCCGCCGCCACCGACGCCGAGGCCCGGCAGAACTGGGCGGAGATCTACACCGCCGTGCTCTTCACCTACGGCCACTACTGCTGGGAGCGGCAGGCCCTGGCCAACGGCGTGCCGGTCTACACCTATTACTTCACCAAGGACAACGGCAGGCTGGGCGCGTGGCACAGCGGCGAGGAGGTCTACCTCTACGGCAATATCCCCGACGGCTCCTCCCTCTATGACGACGCAGACCGGGCCCTCAGCGCCGCCATGAAGGGCTATTACCGCAACTTCATCGCCACCGGCGACCCCAACGGCGACGTACTGCCCGCCTGGGCGCCCAGCGACGGGGCGGGCACCGTGCTGGAGTGGGGGGAGCAGATCGCCCCCCGGGAGGCCCCCTATGCCCCGCTCTACGACATCCTGGATGAGATGTACGGCTACGGGGCATGACGAATGAAAGACAAGGAGGTTTGACCATGCGCTGCTGCGTGCGATATTTTTCCAAGCTGGGCAACACGAAACAGATCGCCGAGGCCATCGCCGAGGGGGCGGGCACCGACGCCGTCTCCATCGCGGAGGAGCCGTCCCTGGCCCAGCCCTGCGACGTCCTCTTCCTGGGCGGAGCGCCCTACGCCAACATCATGGCCCCGGAGCTGCGGGCCTACGCCGAGGCGCTGACGCCGGAGCAGGTGGGCACCGTCGTGCTGTTCACCACCTCCAACTGGTCCCGCCGCACGGTATACGCCCTGCGGAAGATCCTGCGGGAGCGGAGCATCCCGGTGGCCGACTCCCACTTCTACGCCCACATGCTCCACATCGGCGGCCGGCTGGACGCCGCCCGGGCCTTTGGCCGGCGCATGGCCGCCGGAGGGGACGGGGCGTGAGGCGGCCCACCGCCCGGGAGATCCTGGCCGACTCCTTCCGGGAGCTGGCGGCCCACAGCAGCATCGACAAGATCACCATCCGGGCCATCACCGACAACTGCGGCTACTCCCCCGCCACCTTCTACCGCCAGTTCAAGGACAAGTATGACCTCATCGCCTGGGACTACACCCGGGAGGTGGGGCGGATTATGGATCGGGTCGGGGTGGATGGCTATCCCTGGCGGCAGACGCTGCTGGAGGGGGCGCGGTATCTCTGGGCCCAGCGGGACTACCTGGCCAACCTGCTGACCCACACCAGCGGGCTGGACTCCTTCATCGACCACATGACCCAGGCCAACTGCGCCCACCTGCGCGCCTGTGTCTGCGCCGCCGCCGGAACCGACAGCCTGGAGCCCCTCATCGAGCGCTCCATCCGCATCTACTGCCTGGGGACGGTGCACCTGTTCAGCGAGTGGATCCTCGGCGGCTTTTCCGCCACCCCGGAGGAGATGGCCACCGTCTTTGAGCAGGCCCTGCCGGACTCCCTGCGCCCCTACCTCTGCCAAATATGAGATGTTTGAGCTGCAATCTCTCATTATGAGAGATTGCAGCTCAAATTCTCCCTTGCATTCCCGCGGGTTTTGGGTATAATAAGCTCATAGGTTGCGCACAATATAACAGCGCACAATAATTAAATCAGCTCAAATCACACAAGGAGGATTATCATCATGGCAAACGAAATGGTTATCGCGGGTCTTCAGGCAATCGTCACCGGGCTGGGCCAGCAGGCGGACGGCCACGCCATCCAGTCCCGCATCTTCGCCAGCGAGGGCTTCTCCAAGCTGGCCGACAAGTACGCCGAGCACGCCGCCGAGGAGCGGGGCTATGTGGACAAGTGCGTTGACCGGCTGCTGGATCTGGGCTGCCCCGTCAAGCTGGAGACCAAGCCCGAGGGCCCGGTGATCACCGACCCCGTGGAGTGGGTCAAGTATGACCTCCAGGTGTCCAAGGACGGCCTGGCCTGGCTGAAGCAGATCGTCGAGGCCGCCCGGGACGACTACACCACCTATGACATTCTGAAGGACTATTACCAGGACGAGGAGGAGGACCTCTACTGGGGCGAGGCCCAGCTGGCCCTGATCGAGTGCATCGGCACCCAGAACTGGCTGCTCCAGCAGCTGTAAGTCCCCACGAGGCGCGACGCCGCACCCCCTCTGCCCCATGAAAGGAGCGGTATTTATGCACGCAGGAGTCAGATATTTCTCCCGCTCCGGCAACCCCAAGGCCGTGGCCGAGGCCATTGCCGCCGCCGCCGGGGTGAGCGCCGTCTCCGTGGACGGCTCCGACGCCCCCATCCGGGAGCCGGTGGACGTGCTCTTCATCGGCGGCGCGCTGTACGCCTACGGCATCGACAGCCACCTGAAGGACTATCTCAAGACCCTCAAGCCCCGGGACGCCAAGCGGGCCGTCGTCTTCTCCACCTCCTGGATCTCCAAGCACTCCATCGACCTGATCAAGAAGGGCCTGTCCGAGGCGGGCATCCCCGTGGAGGAGGCGTCCTTCCACGTCAAGAGCAAGCCCACCGAGGCGCAGCTGCAGGAGGCCGCCGCCTTCGCCAAAGCATTCCTCTGATGGGCTGCCCATCGGACGCCGCCGGGTACGACTGCCTCCGCCTGGAAAACCAGCTCTGCTTTCCCCTCTACGCCTGCGCCAAGGAGGTCGTGCGCCAATACCGCCGCCCCCTGGAGGCCCTGAACCTGACCTACACCCAGTATCTGGTGATGATGGTGCTCTGGGAGTTCGGGGGCATGACCGAGGGGGAGCTGGGCCGGAAGCTCCACCTGGACTCCGGCACCCTCGCCCCCCTGCTGAAGCGGCTGGAGCGGCGGGGACTGCTCCAGCGGCTCCGCCCGGAGCACAACGAGCGCAAGCTTTTCCTCTCCCTCACCGAGGAGGGGGAGGCCCTTCGGGCCCAGGCGGCCGAAATCCCCCAGGCCATGCAGGGCTGCCTCGCCCTGCCCGAGGAGGAGCTGCGGCAGCTCAAATACCTCCTGGACAAGGCGCTCTCCCAGATGGCCGCGACACAATGACCCGGCAAAAAGGAAAAAAACAGACAAAGGCCCTCTCCCCCGCAGGTGTGCGGGGCAGAGGGCCCTTCTGCGCTCTGTCTGCGTCCTTGCCTACTCCGCCGACACAAAGCGGAGCCGGAACTGGTGCTTCAGCTTGTCGATGACGCGCTTGTGCAGCCGCAGCTTCGGGTTCTGGACGATCCAGATGCTGGACGCCTCCCATAGGGAGAAGGCGCCGATGGTGGACAGAATCGTGAACCACACGTCCCCCACCTTTGCCTCCAGCATCAGGCTCACCACCACGAAGAGGACGCCCACGCCGAACATCCACAGCTGCTGGAGCATGTTCCTCCGGCGCTCCGCCCGGACGAGCTGTTCCTCCTCCTCCACCCAGCGCTGGAAGGCCCGCTGGGCCCGCGCCTGATCGATCGGGCCGGGGGTGACGAGCTCCAGCTCCACCCCCTCGCCGGGACTTCTCTCCCGCATCCGGTCGAGGATATAGGCCTTCACATCGTCGGCCAGCAGCTCCCCCTCCGGGTCAAAGGCGTTGTAGAGCGCCTGCTCCCCCTCGATGTGCAGACGAATCGTGTGCATAGGATCCCTCCTGTGTCCGCCTGGGCGCGTGCTCCCCGCCCGGGACATGGTTTGCCCCATCATACCACATCCATGCCCGGTTGACAAGGCGGACAAATTCCGCGTTCCATCTTGCAAATCGCCGCCGGGCCATGTAAAATATCCTTATCCGAAACATACAGGAGGGTTTTTGTTATGATTGATGTCACCCAGATCCGGCGCCCCGACGACATGGCGCGCATCACCACCCCCGCGCTGGCCCAGGCCTTCATTGACGAGCAGATCGCCGCCCTGCGCGCTCAGATCGGCGACAGGAAGGTGCTGCTGGCCCTGTCCGGCGGGGTGGATTCCTCCGTCGTGGCCGCCCTGCTGATCCGCGCCATCGGCAAGCAGCTCACCTGCGTCCACGTCAACCACGGCCTGCTCCGCAAGGGCGAGCCGGAGCAGGTCATCCAGGTCTTCCGGGACGAGATGGACGCCAACCTCATCTATGTGGACGCCACCGACCGCTTCCTGGACAAGCTGGCCGGGGTGACCGACCCGGAGCAGAAGCGCAAGATCATCGGCAACGAGTTCATCGAGGTCTTCGCCGAGGAGGCCCGCAAGCTGGACGGCGTCACCTTCCTCGCCCAGGGCACCATCTGGCCCGACATTCTGGAGAGCGAGAACGGCATCAAGGCCCACCACAACGCCGGCGGCCTGCCCGACGACCTGCAGGTCGAGCTGGTGGAGCCGGTGCGCATCCTCTTCAAGGACGAGGTGCGGGCCGTGGGCTCCGCCCTGGGCCTGCCCGACGGCATGGTCAACCGCCAGCCCTTCCCGGGACCCGGACTGGGCGTCCGTTGTCCCGGCGCCATCACCCGTGACCGGCTGGAGGCCGTCCGGGAGTCCGACGCCATCCTGCGGGAGGAGTTTGCCGCCAGCGGCCTGGAGGGCAAGGTCTGGCAGTATTTCACCGTGGTGCCCGACTTCAAGTCCACCGGCATCCGGGACGGCAAGCGCACCTTCGACTGGCCGGTCATCATCCGCGCCGTCAACACCCGGGACGCCATGTCCGCCACCGTGGAGGAGATCCCCTTCGCGCTGATGCACCGCCTGGTGCAGCGCATCACCGCCGAGGTGCCCGGCGTCAACCGCGTCCTCTACGACTTCACCCCCAAGCCCAGCGCCACCATTGAGTACGAATGATTGCAAAAACGTCCGGAAGGCGCATAAACACTGGATTTTTTCGGCGCGAAAACGCCTCGTGACAACGTTTTGACAACACTTTAAGCATTACTCATAAATAAAGAGCTAACTGATTTTTGTTGGATCAGTTAGCTCTTTTTGTTTATCCTAAATTGAATGGTGCCGCTCTCATGTTATATTCCATGTTGCCGTAATGCTGTTCTCTCCCTGTACCTTTACGAACCCCACAGATTCATAAAGCTTGATTGCCGGAATATTACCCACGTCAACAAGCAACGCCATTCCTCTCGGGCGATTTGCTTCAACGGCCTTGACCAGAAGCTTTCTCCCCCAGCCCCGACGGCGGTAGGCCTCCTTGACCATCAGGTCAAAGGGCTCGTTTTCTTCAAAGCAATTGGTCACATCCAGGTAGCCAATCACGAGACCATGATCGACCGCCAAAAAGACGCTGAAGCGTTCAGGCGCTTGGGCAACCTTATCGCCCGTCCAGTAGCAGTCTGTATCGTGCATGTCAAGATACTGCATCTTGTATCGCTCGGTTAAAGGTTCAATTCCATTCGTGTCAACCGTCGGGCTGGGATGGGACAAAACCATCTTTTGCTGCTCTTCGTAAAACGATGCCCCTATCCTGGTCAGCAACTCCCGCAGCAGGGTGTTGGCAGGGTTGAATACAAAATCAGCCTGGAA
>JAFVAS010000022.1 GCA_017480395.1 Oscillospiraceae bacterium
CTGCCCTGTACACCTAGACAGTACACGGGAGCGGCGGTTTGTTCCGGGGTTGCGCAACTTTTTTGCGCTGCCCGCTGGGCTGTCTCCCCGTCTATATATAATGCAACGGGAACGGGGCTTTGTCCGGGGTTTGCAAAAAAATTTCCGCCGCCCAGGAAGGGCGGCGGAAAAACAGATTACGCCGTGTATTTCGGCGGAATGGTGATGCAGTTGACCGGGCAGTCCTTGGCGCACTTGCCGCAGCCGATGCACTTGTTGTAGTCCACCCGGGCCACGTTGTCCCGCACCTCGACGGCCTGCACCGGGCAGGAGCGCACGCACTTGCCGCAGCCCAGGCAGCCGGCGGTGCAGTCCCGGCGGGTATCCACCGCCTTCTTGTGGTTGGAGCACATGACGATGGGCTTGGGCCGCTCTTTAAAGGCGTAGAGGAAGATGATCCGCTTGGGACATACGGTCTTGCACGCGCCGCAGCCGGTGCACTTATCCCGGTCCACCCGGGCCACACCGTCCACCACCTGGATGGCCCCGAACTTGCACGCCCGGGCGCAGTCCCCAAAGCCCAGGCAGCCGAAGGGACAGGAGGAGTCGCCGTTATAGAGCACGTTGCAGGCGGCGCAGGTGGGGATGCCGTGATATTCGTAACGCTTGTGGGTGTGGGTGTTGTCGCCCAGGCAGGCCACCATCGCCTTGTACTCGGTGGCGGCGCCCGCCTCCACACCCATGATCATAGCCAGCTTTTCGGTGACCGCCGCACCGCCGGCGACGCACTGGTTGACCGGCGCGCCCTCGGCCACCGCCTTGGCATAGGCGGAGCAGCCCGCGTAGCCGCAGCCGCCGCAGTTCGCCCCAGGAAGCACCAGCTCCGCCTCCTTGACCCGCTCGTCCTCCGTGACGGCGAAGACCTTGGAGGCCACCACCAGCAGCACCGCGCCCAGCAGGCCGATTACTGCCACCAGTATGGTGGCGATGACAATTGGATTCATCGTCTCCCTCCCTTACGAACCGAAGATGTTTTCCACGATGCCGCCGAAGCCGGTGAAGCTCAGGGCCACGATGGCGGCGGAGACCAGGGTGATGGGCATCCCCTCAAAGGCCTTGGGGGGCTGCGCCTCCTCCACCCGGCTGCGGACAACGGCAAAGAGGGTCATGGCCAGCAGGAAGCCCAGGCCCGCGCCCACGGCGCAGACGATGGACTCAAGATAGGTATAGCCCTCGTCGATGTTCAGAATGGTGACGCCCAGCACCGCGCAGTTGGTGGTGATCAGGGGAAGATAGACCCCCAGCGAGACATAGAGGGGCGGAATAAACTTCCGCAGGAAGAGCTCCAGCAGCTGCACCAGCACCGCAATGACCAGAATGAAGGCGATGGTCTGGAGATAGACCAGATCGAACCGCTCCAGCAGCTGCTCCAGCGGCCAGGTGACGGCAGTGGCGATGGCCATGACCGCGGTGACCGCCAGGGACATGCCCACGGCGGAGTCAAGGCGCTTGCTGACGCCCAGGAAGGGGCAGATGCCCAGGAATTTGATCAACACATAGTTGTTGACCAGGATCATGCTGAAAAAGATCGCGCCCAGCTTTGCCGCCATACTCACTCACTCTCCTTTGCCTGACAGAATTCCGCCGAGGGGCACCCGGCGCAGCCCGCCTTGCGCTCCCGGCGCTGGCCGGTCTTCTCCTCCAGGAAGATGACCCCCGCCATCAGTATGCCGAACACGAAGAAGCCGCCGGGCGGGGTGATGAAGACGATCATCGGCTCCACCGGCAGGTGCAGGTTCAGGCCGAAGAGGGTTCCGCTGCCCAGGATCTCCCGGATGGAGCCCATCAGCACCAAGGTCAGGGTGAAGCCCAGCCCCATGCCCAGGCCGTCCAGGGCGGAGTCCAGCACCTTGTTCTTGGAGGCGAACATCTCCGCCCGGCCGAGGATGATGCAGTTGACCACGATCAGCGGCAGGTAGACGCCCAAAGAGCTGTTCAGCGCCGGAAGATAGGCCTTGACCAGCATCATCAGCACCGTCACAAAGGTGGCGATGATGGTGATGTAGGCGGGCAGGCGCACCTTGCCGGGGATCACATTGCGCAGCGCGGAGACCACGACGCCGGAGCAGATCAGCACGAAGGTAGCGCTCAGCCCCATGCCCAGGCCGTTGGCGGCCAGGGTGGTGACGGCCAGGGTGGGGCAGGTGCCCAGCACCAGCCGCAGGGAGGGGTTCTCCTTGATGATGCCGTTCCAGACGATTTTTACCTTTTCATTCATCCTGCCTCACCTCCTGTGATCTGATGAAACGCCTCGATGGCGAGGTTGACCGCGTTCAGGGCCGCCCGGGAGGAGATGGTGGCGCCGGAGATGGCGTCAATGTCCTCCAGCACAAGGGGCTGGGCGGCGCGTCCGACGAAGTTGGCGATAAAACCGGCGTCCGCCACCTTGGAGCCCATGCCCGGGGTCTCGTCATTGTCCATCATGACTACATTCAGAATTTCCCCCTCCCGGGAGAAGGCCACCGCGGCGGGCACCATGCCGCCATACCCCCGGGACTGGGCGGTGATGACATAGCCCGCCCCGTTGTCCGCCCGCAGCGCGGCGGTGACGCCGTCGACGCCGCACTCCAGCGGGGTGAAGGCGTCCGCCTCGGGCAGGGCGGCGAAGTAGGCCTCGTTGGCCGCCGCCTCCTCATTGGCGGCAATGGTGGGGGCGGTCATGGCGTTGACGCCGGAGAGCAGCAGTCCCACCACCACGCAGATGGTGAGCAGCACCGCCACCGGCTTGCAGTATTCGCTCCAGGTGCTCATTTCTGCTTGCCACCTCCCATCGGCGTTCTGCGGGTCTTGTCGTTGATGATGGGAACCACCAGGTTCATCAGCAGGATGGAATAGCTGACGCCCTCGTTCATATTGCCCCAGAACCGGATGGCGCAGGTGATGATCCCGCAGCCCAGGGCGAAGATGATCTTGCCCTTCCGGGTGAAGGGGGAGGTGACGTAGTCGGTGGCCATGAAGATCGCGCCCAGCAGCAGGCCGCCGGAGAGCAGCTGCTGCAGCACACCCTGCTGGAAGATCAGGCTGAGCACCGCCACCGTGCCCACATAGACCAGGGGGATGGTGACCTCAATGGTGCGGGTGAACAGCAGCCACCCCAGCCCCAGCAGCAGCGCCAGGCAGCACGTCTCCCCCAGCACGCCGCCGTGGGTGCCCAGAAACAGATCCAGCAGCGGCACCGCCGTGTCCGTCCCCAGCGGGGTGGCGGAGGAGATGGCGTCGCAGGCCACAACGGGGGTGGGATAGGTGTAGTTGGTCATCAGCGCCGGGAAGGAGACCGCCAGGGTGATGCGCCCCACGATGGCGGGATTTGCGAAGTTGCAGCCCACGCCGCCAAAGAGCTCCTTGGTGACGATGATGGCGGTGACGGCCCCGATCACGGGCAGATAGAGGGGCACCGTCACCGGCAGGTTAAAGGCCAGCAGCAGCCCCGTGACCACGGCGGACAGGTCGCCCACGGTCAACTCCTTGTGGCGAAGCCTGCACCACAGGTATTCGCTCAGCACGCAGGCCGCCACAGTGACCGCCTCCACCAGCAGCGCCCGCCACCCGAAGATGACGATGGAGGCAATCAGCGCGGGACACAGCGCCAGTATGACATTGAACATGATCCGCTGTGTCGTGACGGCGTCCCGGATATGGGGCACCGGCGACACGATCAGATGACTGGTATGTAGCTCCATATTATCGTTTCTCCCTGTTGGAATGGGTTTTGAGGAAGGTCTTGGCCAGGGTGACGGTGGGGGCCAGGGGCCGCTTGGCCGGGCAGACATAGCTGCAGGTGCCGCAGCCGATGCAGAGGTCGGCCATCAGGCGGTCCAGCTCCTGGGCGTTGTGCTCCACATAGGCGTTGCGGATGTCCACGGGACACAGCCCCATGGGGCAGGAGTTGACGCAGCGACCGCACCGGATACAGGGCGTCGCAATGGGCCGTGCGGAGCTCTTTTTCCCAAAAACCAGCACACCGTTGTTCTGGCGGGTGATGGGATAGTTGACGTCCATCTGCGCCTCCCCCATCATGGGGCCGCCGATGATGATTTTGCCCGCCTCCTCGGTGGTGCCGCAGTAGTTGACCACGTCGTCGATGGACACACCGATGGGCACCTCCAGGTTCTTGGGGTTCTCAATGGCGTCCCCCGCCACCGTCAGGCGCTTGGTCACCAGGGGCATTCCGGTCTCCAGGAATTTGCCGATGCTGGATACGGTGGTGACGTTCAGCATCATCACCCCCACGCTGGTGTGCCGCGCCCCCCGGGGGACGATCCGCCCGGTGGCGTTTTTGATGAGCACATTCTGCGCGCCCTGGGGATAGCGGGACTCCAGCACCTTGACGGAGATCTGGGGATCCTTCTCCGTCTTTCGGGTCATCAGGTCGATGGCCGCCGGCTTGTTGTCCTCGATGCAGATCAGCGCGCTGGGAATCCCCAGCCACTTCAGACAGGAGCGGATGCCGAACAGGATGGAGTCGGGACACTCCAGAAACTCCCGGTTATCCGTGGTCAGATAGGGCTCGCACTCCGCGCCGTTGATGATGAGGGTGTCGATCTCGGAGAGGTTCTTGGGCGTCACCTTGATGTCGGTGGGAAATCCCGCGCCCCCCATGCCGACGATGCCGGACACCTCCAGCGCGGCGATGAAGCTCTCCCGGTCGTGGACGTCCGGGGGCGTGATGGAGGGATCGACGGTCTGGAGGCCGTCGGTCTCGATGATTACCACCATGTCTCCCCGGCCCGCCTTATAGAGGATGGGCTCCACCGCCGTGACCTTGCCGGAGACGCTGGAGAAGATATGCATGCTCATGGCGGAGGGTGCCCGCCCCACCATGGTGCCCACATAGACCCGAACGCCCTTCTTGACGCAGGGCTCGCAGGGGGCGCCGACGTGCTGACTCATGGGGAGCACGATCTTCTTGGGCAGGGGGATGTGCTCGGTGGGATAATTGGCCGTATCCTTGTGGTGGGGGACCCGGACGCCGCCGCCGCTGAGCAGCCGCTGCAGCACATTCATGGTCATTCCTCCTTCGGGCTTGTCAGATATTTAACAAAGACTTTTGTAAAAATACTTTATTAATTGATGCCATTATAGCGATTCTTTCCATAAAATGCAATAGGTTCGCGCCATACTATATTAGATTATTTTTCCGCAGCATACAGCGAGAAAATTATGCAACTTCACCAAGATTCTCCCGTTGATTTCAATTGACAGTCTCTTTTGCCCTGGGGTAAAATAGTGTGATGGATAAATACTGATTCTGAATGGGAGGGACCCCCTATGCTGGACATCGTCTCCATCGGTGAAATTCTGATCGATCTGACCCAAACCTCTGTGGACGCCCGGGGCATTCCGCAGTTCGCCGCCAACCCCGGCGGTGCCCCCGCCAATGTGGCGGTGGCCGCCCGTCGTCTGGGGGCCAAAACCGCCTTCATCGGCAAGGTGGGGCGGGACGGATTTGGCCGCTACCTCCGCTCCGTGCTGGAGGAAAATGGGGTGGATGCGCACCTGCTTCTGGAGGACGGGCACGCCCTGACCACCCAGGCGGTGGTGACGGTGGACGCCTCCGGGGAGCGCAGCTTCACCTTCTACCGGGAGAACACCGCCGATGTGCGCCTCTCCCCCGATGAGGTCCAGGTGCCGGAGACCCGTATCCTGCACTTCGGCTCCGTCAGCCTGACCGCCGAGCCCTCCCGCTCCGCCACCCTGGAGGCCGCCCGGGCGGCCAAGGCCGCCGGTGCGCTGGTCACCTACGACCCCAACTACCGGGCCAACCTCTGGCCCTACGAGGCCACCGCCGTGACCCAGATCAAGGCCGCCCTCCCCCTGGCCGACGTGCTGAAGGTCTCCGACGAGGAGCTGCTGCTGCTCACCGGAACCGCCGATCTGGAGCGGGGCACCGAAGCCCTGGCCGGATATGGCATCCCCCTGATCTTTGTCACCCTGGGGGGCGACGGAGCCTTCTTCCGCTATGGGGACCTCTGCGGCCGGGTGCCCGGCTTTTCCGTCACCGTGGCGGACACCAACGGCGCCGGGGACACCTTCTTCGCCGCCGTCCTCTTCCGGCTGGCCGGGCGGGGCGGCATCGACGGCCTGACCGGGGCGGAGCTGAGCGAGATCGCCCGCTTTGCCAACAGGGCCGCCTCCATCACCACCAGCCGCAGCGGAGCCATCCCGGCGATGCCCACGTTGGATGAAGTGCAATAAGAGACAGAGAGACAGAGAAGAGGGGCGTGGAAAGCATGACAGACCGTTCCAAATGGACTAAGGAGTTCGCCCGCCGGTATGACCGGCATCTGGACGAGCTCAAGTGGCTCTTCTGCGAGCTGTATCACAACGACATGGATGCCTTCGGCGCCCTGACCGAGATGCTCTGCGCCAGCTACAAGGCCCGCAAGACCGCCCTCAAGCGCCGTGACCGCGCCCGGGAGAAGGACCCGGGCTGGTACAAGCGCAACGATCTGCTTGGCATGATGATGTACGCCGACAACTTTGCCGGCACGCTGCAGGGCGTCCGGGAGAAGCTGGACTACATCGAGGACTGCGGCGTCTCCTGCCTGCACCTGATGCCCCTGCTCCAGTCCCCCGCCGGGCGCAGCGACGGCGGCTACGCCGTGGCCGACTACCGCCGGGTGGAGCCCCGGCTGGGCACGGTGGACGACCTGGCGGAGCTGGCTGACGCCTGCCACGAGAAGGGCATCAACCTGGCCCTGGATTTTGTGATGAACCACACCAGCGAGGATCACGAGTGGGCCCGCCGGGCCAGGGCCGGTGAGCGGGAGTACATGGACCGCTATTTCTTCTTCGACAACTGGGACATCCCCAACGAGTATGAGAAGACGGTGCCCCAGGTGTTCTCCACCACCGCCCCCGGCAACTTCACCTGGCTGGAGGACTGCAAGAAGGTGGTCATGACCTTCTTCTATCCCTATCAGTGGGATCTGAACTACGCCAACCCCGTGGTCTTTATCGAGATGTCGGCCAACCTCTTCTATCTGGCCAACCTCGGCATCGACATCCTGCGCATCGACGCGGTGCCCTACATCTGGAAGCAGCTCTACACCGACTGCCGCAACCTGCCCCAGGTGCACAACATGGTGCGAATGCTGCGCATGATGTGCGAGATCGTCTGCCCCGGCGTCCTGCTGCTGGGGGAGGTGGTCATGGAGCCGATCAAGGTGGCCCCCTACTTCGGCACCGTGGAGAAGCCGGAGTGCCACATGCTCTACAACGCCACCACCATGTGCACCACCTGGTCCACCGTCGCCACCCGGGACACCCGCCTGCTGCGCCACCAGATGGATGTGATGGCCTCCCTGCCCCGCTCCTACATCTGGCTCAACTACATCCGCTGCCATGACGACATCGGCTGGGGCCTGGACTACGACTTCCTGGCCCAATTCGGGCAGATGCAGAACCCCCACAAGCGCTTCATCACCGACTACCTGATGGGCCGTGTGGACTGGTCCAACGCCCGGGGCGAGTCCTATAACGACGACCCCGTCACCCAGGATGCCCGGCTGTGCGGCACCACCGCCAGCCTCTGTGGCGTCGAGCGGGGCGTCTTTGAGGGCAGCGACGCCATCATCGACCTAGGATTGGCCTGCGACCTGATGCTCCACGCCTTTGTCCTCACCCAAAGCGGCATCCCCATGCTCTACTCCGGAGATGAGATCGCCCAGCTCAACGACTACTCCTACCACGACGATCCGGAGAAGTGGGACGACTCCCGCTATATCCACCGGGGCCGCTTCAACTGGGACGACGCCCAGCGGCGGGACGTGCCGGGCACGCTGCAAAACCGGATGTTCTATGGCCTGCGCCGCCTGGAGCAGATCCACGCCGCCTATGGCGTCTTCGCCGCCGACGCGGACTTCTGGACCCTCTGGACGGGCAGCGACAACGTGCTGGGGCTGGTGCGCACCAACGCCGAGGGGAAGCTCATCGCCCTGTTCAATTTCAGCGAATATGAGCAGCACGACCTGTTCTCCGGCGAGCAGGGGGACTATGTCGATCTGCTCACCGGCGAGGGCACCGACCCCAACTGCATCCACCTGGCCCCCTACGGCTTCTGCTGGCTGTACCGCCCCTTCGACGCAGAATAAAGGAACCCCCTCACATATGACACAGCAAAAACTCATTTTTCTCGACGTGGACGGCACCCTGACCCGCCCCGGGGAGATGCTTCCCCCGCCCAGCGCCGTCTCCGCCATCCGGCAGGCCCGGCAGCGGGGACACCGGGTCTTTCTCTGCACCGGCCGCACCCCGGCGCTGCTGGGGCCGCTGCTGCCCCTGGGCTTTGACGGGGCGGTCTCCGCCGCCGGAGGATATGTCTTCTGCGGCGACCAGGTGCTCTTTGACCACCCGCTGACCGAAACGCAGCGGGACGCCATTCTGGACACCCTGCACCGCCATGGGGTGTTCTGCACCCTGGAGTGCCTGGACGCCACCTTTGGCGACCAGGCTCTGCCCGGCGCGGCGGCTTCCCCCGGCCTTCTGGAGACGCGGCGGAAGCTCGGCGACGCCCTCGGCATCCGGCCCATCTCGGAATACGACGGCCGAAGCGTCTACAAAATCGTCTTTATGAACCGCGACGAGGGCCAGCTGCGCGAGGCCAGGGAAACGCTGGAGCGGGACTTCGCCTTCGTCTATCAGTCCGCCTCGGCCTATGGCGCCATCACCGGGGAGGTCATCAACCGGGCCTTTGACAAGGGCCGCGGCATCTTGCGCGTCTGCGCCCACCTCGGCCTTTCTCCGGAAAACGCCTATGGCTTCGGTGACAGCTTGAATGACCTGCAGATGATCGACACCGTGGGCTGCGGCGTGGTCATGGCCGACGGGGCGGAGGCGCTGAAGCCCCACGCGGATCTGATCTGCCCGCCGTTGGATCAGGACGGGCTGGCCTGGGCCTTCCAGCACCTCGGCCTCATCTGACAAAACAGCAGAAGCCCCGACAGATGTCGGGGCTTCTCTTTTTGAATGAATGTTTGAATTAATCCAGGGGCGGCTCCAGCTCCAGCTCCCGGAACCAGCGGTAGAAGGGCATCAGGAATCGGAAGTCCTCCAGGATATCCTCCACCAGGTCGTGGGAGCGCAGGCGCTCATCCGACTCGTGAAAGACGCACAGGTCGATCCCCTTTCGGTTGAACCAGGGTGCCAGCAGCCGGGAGCACTCCCCCTTGGAGCGCTTATACTCCTCCCCCCGCAGCATGATCCGATCCTGCCGGTTGAAGCGGCGCACCAGCGTCTCAAAGGACTTCGGGTCCCGCTGCAATCTCCGGCGGTAGAGCTCCAGCCCGCTGGGGCGCATGGACCAGAATCCCATGCCATACTCGTAGCCCTCAGGGCTGATCTCAAAATAGAACGCCGGGGCAAAGGCCCAGTCCTCCCGGGGATAGCGGAGAATCAGCCAGAGGTGATCCTTGTAGGGGCCGCCGTATTTGCGCCCCCGCATATCCCGGTAGATGCGGGTGACCTTGACCTGCAGCCCCTCCTCGGGCCACTCCTCGGCCATGCGCTGCTCCAGCTCCGCCCCCAGGGCCTTCAGCGGCTCGTAGAGGCTGTCGATATAGATCTGCTTGCGGGGCAGGAACCAGTCCCGGTAGTTGTTCAGGCGAACACCCCACAGAAATTCGGTGCTCTCCTCGGGAAATCCTTGAAACATGATCTTTGCTCTCCTGTTCCTTTGTGCGAAAAATCCGCCCGCCGAAGCGGGCGGATTGGCTTTGTGCGGTTTTATCCCTCGCCCTCGCCCTCACTCGGGGTCTCGGCGGGCGTCTCTGCCGGGGTTTCAGCGGGGGTCTCCGCCGGCGGCTCGGCGGGCGTCTCCGCCGGGGTCTCGGCGGGCGTCTCCGTCGGGGTCTCGGCCGGAGTCTCGGCGGGGGTCTCCGTCGGGGTCTCCACGGGAGTCTCCACCTTGGTGCCCACATAGACGGTCTTGTTGGTGCGCCGGTAGTTGCTGGCGGCCTCAAAGCCCTCGGAGATCAGATTGCCATTGCCATCGTAGACGTGGCGATAGGTGTTCACCTTATAGCCGGTGTGGCTCTCCCCCTCGGTGCGGGAGGTGCCCACAGGCATGGTGGGGTCCTCCACGGTGTTGGTCTGGGGCTGGAGCACCTCCAGGGTCTGGCTGGTGATCTCCACCTTGAAATCGGTGAGCTTGGTGCCCAGAATCCGGAAGGTCACCTTGTCGTTGGCGTAGCCGGAGTCGATCATGATGGGGTAGTCGGTGTTGTTGCGGAACTGGAAATCCGGGCCGCCCCAGGAGACGGTGGCGTCATACCCCAGGGGGACATAGCTGACGGTAAAGGAGTGGTTGTAGCGCAGCACGATCTCCAGATTGGCGTACAGCGTCGCGCAGTAGAGGGTGGTGGAGCCCTGGCAGATGCCGCCGCCTATGGTCTCGACGGTCTCCCCGTTCTCATAGGCGCCAGCGGCCTGGAACCCGGCCTCCCGGGTGCGCTTGCCCAGGGACTCGTTGTAGGAGAAGACATCGCCGGGCATCAGGATGATGCCGTCCAGCTTCTGGGCCGCCAGCTTCACGTTGTTGCGGCGGGCGGAGGTGCCGGTCACGGTGGTGGTGTAGCTGCCCAGCACATCCCGGAACAGCAGCTCGGACAGGGCCTCAGAGGAGAGCTCCGGCTCCTGAATGGTCAGGGGGACGGAGACGCTCTGCCCCGGCTGGGCGGCGGCGAGGGCCTGCTGCGCGGCGGCGACATCCAGATCGACGCCGACGGCGGAATCCACGATGTCATAGCTGCGATCCTCATGCACCTCGATGGTGGCGGAGGCGGGCTCGGTATAGAGCTCGCGCTGGATGGCCTGGAGATCAATCTCATCGGGCTGGGTGGTCACCAGCGGGCAGTCGATGGGGCCGAAATCCCCCTTGGCGATGTTGTCCATGATCTGCTGCACCGTGGCCGCCCGCTCCACCGAGACGCCGGGCGTCCCCAGGGTGACGTTCAGGCTGTCGTCGGTCACCTCATAGGTGGTCTGAACGGTGGTGTCCAGCTCGGTGATGCCGCTGGCCACCAGCGCCGCCTCCACCGCCGCCTCGTCCTGGACCGTGGGGCTGATCTTATAATCCACACCGTTCCGGGAGGTGAGATAGCGCGCGCCGAGGGTCAGCAGCGTGCCGCCGTGGTCGTGCTCCAGCGCATCGGTGACCACGTCCGCGGTATCGAAAGACAGGGCATCCGTCAGATCGACGTCGTAGCTGCCCACGCCCTCCACGTTCAGGGTGATGGTGGAGAAGTCGTCAAAGCGCAGCTCCGCCGCGAGGCGGTCCGCCGCGGCCTGACCGGACAGGCCGCCGATGTCCACGCCGTTGACCGTGGTGCCCTCCCGCAGGGTGTTCCCCTGCCGCACCCAGGCGCACAGCAGCACATAGGCCACACAGAGCACCACAAGCACGCCGGCCACGGAGACGCCGGCGATCAATCCGGCGCGGCTGGCGCTTTTCCCTTTTTGGGCCGGTTTTTTCCCGGTCTGTTGTACCCGATTCTGTTTTGCAGCCATATGTCTTCCACTCCAAATCCAAAAATGTCGTTCTATCCTCAGAGCTGTCGAAACAGCCCGTTTTAGCGTAACTCAAATTATAGCCCGTATGCCCCCCAAATGCAATTACAAAATGTTTACGATTTCAGGGAATCTTTTGTGCATCCTTGCAATCCACCGCCGTAACTGCTATAATAAATTGCCTTCCTGCGAAGCAAATGATTTTCAACCGAAACAACGAGGTTTTTCTATGATCACAGTCACCAATCTCAGCCTGCAATACAGCGGAACTCCCCTGTTTTCCGACGTCAATCTCCAGTTCCTGCGCGGCAACTGCTATGGCATCATCGGCGCCAACGGCGCGGGAAAGTCCACCTTTCTGAAGATCCTCTCCGGCGAGCTGGACTCCACCACCGGCCAGGTGGACATTCTGCCCAACGTGCGCATGTCCATCCTGCGGCAGGATCAGTATCTCTTCGACGAGTACACCGTCATGGACACCGTCATCATGGGCAACCGCCACCTCTATGACGTGGGTAAGGAGATGAACGCCCTCTACGAGAAGGAGGATATGACCGACGAGGACGGCATCCGGGCCAGCGAGCTGGCCGAGGAGTACGCCGAGCTGGGCGGCTGGGAGGCCGAGTCCGACGCCAGCCGCATCCTCCAGGGGCTCGGGGTCTCCACCGAGTTTCACTATGACCCGATGGCCACCCTGGACGCCCGGCTGAAGGTGAAGGTGCTGCTGGCCCAGGCCCTCTTCGGCAATCCGGACATCCTGATGATGGACGAGCCCACCAACAACCTGGACATCAACGCCGTCAACTGGCTGGAGGATTTTCTGCTGGATTTTGAGGGCACCGTCATCGTCGTCAGCCACGACCGGCATTTTCTGAACACCATCTGCACCCACATCGTGGACATC
>JAFVAS010000199.1 GCA_017480395.1 Oscillospiraceae bacterium
ATCTCCACAAAGGCCCTGTGTCCGCCCCCCGTCACGGTAACACAGATATCGAAGAGATAGCCGTTCTCGGCCCGGCCCACGGTAAACGTCCCGCGCTCCAAATACGCCGCGATCTCCGGAACCCGCTCCGGCGCGATGGCCGAGAGCACCTGCAGCTCCAGCTCCGGGGCCGCGGCCACAATGCCCGCCGCCGCAGCCGCAGCGATCCCCCGCAGACCGCCGGTGCCGGGCACCACCACGCTCTTCACATTTTTGATGATATTGGCGCTGGCCCGAATCTCCACCGCATCCGGCCGGACCCCCAGGGTCTCCCCGGCCAGGGCCGCCGCATAGGCCACGGCGATGGGCTCGGTGCAGCCCATCGCCGGCACCAGCTCCTCCCGCAGACTCGCAACATATTCCTGATACACCCGCGCGTCCATGTCCGTGCCTCCGTTGTCTCTTTGTTCCAAACCGCCCAGGGCACATCCCCAGGGAAACGCCGAAAGGACACGGCGGTTTGACCGTGTCCTTTGGCGGAACATCTCCATCCGCCCGCTGCAAGGGAGATCTTCCCTGTCTGTGTGTTTTTGATGGGCGGCCGCTCCTTCTCTACTCCGCAATGGGGCGGAATTTCCCCCGCAGGAAGGCGGCGTTGTCCCGGATGGTCTGACGCCAGTCCTCCTGGCCAACATACCAGAACTCCGCCAGGAAGCGGCGCACCCCCAGCTCCAGGCTCTTCCGAATCACGGCGTCAAAGTCCACATGGCCCGTGCCATAGGGCACCTCCCGGAACACGCCGGGCACCGTCTCCTTCAGATGCACCGCGGCGATATGCCCCCGGCCGGACTCCAGATCGTCCAGCTCGGAGGTGCCGTAGGTCCTGGCGGCGTTGGTGATGTTGCCCACGTCGGGGTAGACCTGCAGATAGGGGGAGTTGACCTCCCGCACCCAATCCATGGCCTTCCCCACCGTGTTCATGAAGGGGGTCTCCATGGTCTCAAAGGCCAGGATGACGCCCTCCCTGGCGGCCATGTCCACGCATTTGCGCAGATTTTTGCCAAAGTCCGCCCGGGTCTGCTCCGTGCCCGGAACATAGTAGACGTCGTAGCCCGCCAGCTGAATGACCCGAATCCCCAGGCTGGCGGCCAGGGCGATGGCCCTCTCCATAATCTCCAGGCTCCGCGCCTGCACCGCCGGGTCGGGGTGGCCAAAGGGGTACTTGCGGTGCCCGCTCAGGCAGATGGAGCGGATAAAACACCCCGTCTCCCACTGGGCGGCGGAGAGGTCGGCCAGCTCCCGATCTGTCCAGTCCAGCCGGGCCAGCTTTTCCTCCGTCTCGTCGATGGACAGCTCCAGAAAGTCGAAGCCGCTCTCCCTCGTCACCTGCAACTTCTCCCGCAGGGTGAGGGAGTTGGGCATGCTCTTCTCATAGAGCCCCAGAAGATATTTCTTTTTGTCCATAGTAGGCGTTGGCTCCATGTTTGCGGAAGTAGTGCTTATCCAGCTGCACCTGGGGCACCGGGGTGGCGTTGGGGTTCAGCCGCTCGCAGTTGGCGGCCATCTCCGCCACCGTCTCCAGCACCACGGCGTTGTGCACCGCCTCCTCGGCGTCCTTGCCCCAGGTGAAGGGGCCGTGATGGCTGAACAGCACCCCGGGCACCGCCACCGGGTCCAGCGCGGCAAAGGTCTCCGCAATGACCCGGCCGGTATTGGCCTCATAACCCGCCTCGATCTCCTCGGCGGTCAGGTCCCGGGTGCAGGGGATCTCGCCATAGAAATAGTCGGCGTGGGTGGTGCCGTAGCAGGGAATCCCCCGGCAGGCCTGGGCCCAGGCCGCCGCCCACTTGGAGTGGGTGTGCACGATGCCGCCCAGCTGGGGGAAGGCCTTGTAGAGCTCCAGATGGGTGGGCGTGTCGGAGGAGGGGCGCAACGTTCCCTCCACCACATTGCCCTCCAGATCGACCACCACCATATTCTCCGGCGAGAGCTCCTCATAGGCCACGCCGGAGGGCTTGATGACAAAGAGACCCCGCTCCCGGTCAATGCCGCTGACATTGCCCCAGGTGAAGGTGACCAGCCCATAGGCGGGCAGCAGCATATTGGCCTCATAAACTTCCTTTTTCAACGCTTCCTGCATGTTGAACACCTCATTTATCTGAATTTTATGGGTTGACTCGATGATAGAGCGACGCCTGCGCCCGCTGCTGTGCCCGGTAAAAGGCCGTCCGCGCCGGATTCGGCTGATACCGGGTCTCCTCCTTGGGGCAGACCGCCTCCCAGGTCAAGGACAGGTCGGAATAAAGCCCCAGGGCACAGACCGTGCTCATCCACGCCCCAAGGGTGGTGGCCTCCGCGTCGGGGCGCACCGTCACCGCTCGCCCGGTCACGTCCGAGAGCAGCTGCACAAAGCCGCCGCAGCGGGTCAGCCCCCCGGCGCAGCTCAGATGCTCCACCGGCACATAGGCGGACATGCAGCCGATGTGGGCGCTGATCTCATAGCAGATGCCCTCCAGCAGGGCGCGCATACAGTCCTCCCACGTGGAGGACAGGGACAGGCCGGAGAAGACCCCCCGGGCCCGGCTGTTCCAGTCGGGCATGGAGCGGCCCTGAAAGTCGGGCAGGCAGAGGACACCCCCAGCCCCGGGGACGGTGCGATCCAGCACGCCGTTCAGGGCGTCATAGGACAGATCAGAGCAGAACTGGGCCATAAACCAGTCCAGCGCACAGCAGCAGGAGAGCAGATTGCTCTCCAGAATGTACTCCCCCGGCACCGCTGAGGCGTTGCAGACCACGTCCTGCTTCAACCCCTCGGGGACGCCGCGGGACGCCGCGATGAGATAGGCCCCGGTGCCCAGGTTGACGGAGAGGTCTCCGTCCCGGAGCACCCCCTGGCCCAGGGCACCGCACTGCTGGTCGCCGCCGCAGCTCACCACCGGGAGTCCCGGCGGGAGGCCGGTTTCCGCGGCAAAGGCGGCGCAGGTCGTCCCGATGACGCCGCCGGGCGCAACAATCTCGCAGAGCTTTTCCCGCTCCACCCCAAACAGGGCCAGCAGCTCCGAATCCCATTGCCGGGTGCGCAGATCCATCAGCAAAGAGCGGCTGCCATAGGTGGCGTCGGTGCGCACCCTCCCGGTCATGACGCCCACCAGATAGTCCGCCACCACCGCCAGCTTGTCCGCGGCGGCGTAGGTCTCCGGCTCGGCCTGGCGCAGCCAGGCCATTTTCGTCCCGGAGTAGACGGTGTTGACCCGGGAACCGGTTGCGGCGAACACCCGGTCGTTGTGGGCGCTGAGCCGGTCGGCAATCTCCGCATTGCGGGTGTCCTGCCACATGACGGCCCGGCGCAGGGGCGTCCCCTGTTCATCCACCGGGATCAGGGAGGAGCGCTGGGCCGTGAGGCCGATGGCGGCAATTCCGCCCCTCTTCCCCAGCTCGGCGGCGATGGCAAGCAGGGCCCGACGCCATTGGTCGGCATCCTGCTCCACCCGGCCTCCGGGCTGAAACTCCGGCTGGTATTTGATCTGCTTCTGTGCCAGCGCCCGTCCGCGCTCGTCCATCAGGGTCCCCCGCATGCTGGAGGTGCCCACATCCAGAATCAGAACGTTCATCGTTTAATCCAGAATATCGTAGATGGCGATCTCGTCGGTCTCCCGGTTGGAGGCCAGCAGCGCCGGATGGCCGTCGCGCTCGAAGAGCATGCAGTTGGCCGCTCCTGCGCCCTTGTCCACGGTGTCATAGCGGTAGGCCCCGGAGGCGGCGTCATACCAGAATCCGGCCAGCAGCCGCTCCCCCTCCCGGTTGCCGCAGTAGACCGTGGGTCGGCCATAGACCGTGCCGCCGAAAATGGCGTGGAGAAAGGGCAGGGGCTCCGGGTACTGGTAGACCTTCTGCCAGCCCGCGTCGTCCCGGTGCCAGATGGCGACGGTGTCGCCGTGGAAGGGGCTGATGGTGAAGAGCTCCTCCACCCCGTCGCCGTCCAGGTCGAGCTTGACCGCGTCGCTGCACGCCTCGGCCAGCAGCGTCTCCACCGTCCACTCCCCGCCGGGATTCTGGGGCGGAGTCACCTCAAAGACCCCCTGGTCGCAGGAGACGATGCCATGGATGACGCCGTCCTTGACAAACCGGGTGTAGCCGTGGTTGTGCCCCAGGCCCTCCCGCAGGACGGTCAGCTCCAGGGGCTGGGCGGGGTCCTCCGGCAGGACGCCCACATAGAGCTTGCCGGGAAACCGCCAGTCGTTCTTATATTCGTGGCCGGACTTCAACGTACAGGCTAATATATAGTTTACACCATTCACCGGGAGGATGTCAAACCGATGGACAAAGGGCAGATCGGCCACCTTGGTGACCTGCCACCCCGCCTGCGTCCGCTGGGCGCAGACCAGAAAAGCCTCGGCGGAGTCGTTGGGGGAATAGAATTTGTGGGTGGACAGGAAGGCGTTCTCCATTCCGGGCACCGGCACCATGGTCATAATGCCGCCCGGCTCCTCCCAGACCGTGTCCAGCAGGTTGCCCGCCAGATCGAAGCGGCGGCAGGGGTTGTGCTTCTCGGCGGCCACCAGCAGACTGCTCTGGCCATTCACGGTCACGGTGGACAGGGCATAGCATTTCTCCAGCGTGCCGATGACCTGTTTGCGATAGTTCATAAAAATCGACTCCTTATAGCTGACGGAAAGGCATAAACCTTTCCGTCAGAATACATATGGGTTTTACACGTCCATGGCGGCCTGGAATCCGCCGTGGATGGCGTTCATGATATTGCTGGCCCGGCGGCCGTCGCCGACCACCCAGGTGTAGCGCACCAGATTGCTCAGGCGCTCCACCACGTCGGCGCAGGCGCGCATACCGGCGGCCATAGCAACGGTGTCGGCGGCAATTTCCTGCTCTTCGCCGTCCAGGTCGATGACCACCCGACCCGCCTCGATGCGCCTGACAGAGCAGCCGGGGATCAGCCGCACATTGTTGTGCTCCAGCCGGTAGAGGATGGAGGGCAGCACGCTGGAGCCGGCGTCGCCGCACCAGCGCTCCAGGGGGAGCTGATCCATCACGGTGACCGTCTTGCCCTCGTTGGAGAGGTTGATGGCGCACTCCAGACCGGTCAGGCCCGCGCCGATCACGGCGACGGCGTCCCCGGCCTCGGCCCGGCCGGTGTCGATGTCTCCGGCCCAGACCACATGCTTCTGATCGTGGCCGGGAATGGGGGGCGTGAAGGGCCGGGCACCCACCGCCAGGATCAGGGCATCCGGATTCTCCCGGCGCACCAGATCGGCGTCCACCTCGGTGTTCAGGACGAGCTTCGCTCCGCTCTGCTCCGTCTGCCGGATGAGCCAGGCCACGCTGCGGCGCATATCGTCCTTGAAGGGCAGCGCCGTGGCGGTGTGGAGCATGCCGCCCAGACTGGAGGCCTTCTCATAGAGGGTGACCTCGTGGCCCCGCTGACGGGCGGTGATTGCCGCCTGCATCCCGGCGGGGCCGCCGCCCACGATCATGACCTTCTTTTTCACCGGGGCGGGCTGGATCTCCATGTACTGGATCTCCCGTCCGGCAGTGGGATTCAGGGCGCAGAGCACGGTCTTCATCCCCATAGCCCGGGAGACCCGGCCGCAGTTGCCGCAGCGCATGCAGGGGCGGATCTGATCCTCCAGGCCCAGCTCCGCCTTGCGGTGGCCCTCCGGATCGCAGATGGTGGCCCGGCCCATGACCACGATGTCGGTCTTG
Source organism: Oscillospiraceae bacterium (assembly GCA_017480395.1). Lineage (GTDB taxonomy): Bacteria > Bacillota > Clostridia > Oscillospirales > Oscillospiraceae > UMGS1766. Next base: position 5,698 of record JAFVAS010000199.1, read on the forward strand.
CCCTCGGCGACCATCCTCTCGCCGTCCTCGTGGTAGCTGATGCCGCCCACCACGGCCACGGGAATGCGCAGCCGCTTCTTGGCCGCCTCCGCGAAGGCCAGGTTCACATTGTGGGGCTCCAGGTAGTTGGACATGAACCGGCGGCCGTGCACCGGGCTGCCGGGATCGATGCCCACGGAGAAGTGCACGATATCAATATAATCCTGCGCTTTCTCCAAAAAGTCAAGGGTTTCCTCCAGATGCAGGGCGTCCTCATCGATTTCGTCGCCGCTGATGCGGTACTCGATGGGGTAATCCGGGCCCACCTCCGCGCGAATGGCCGCCAGCAGCTCCAGGGGAAAGCGCATCCGGTTCTCCGGGCTGCCGCCGTACTCGTCGGTGCGGCGGTTGAAGTGGGGGGAGAGGAACTGGGCGGGAAGCTGGCCGTGGGCGCCGTGGATCATGACCAGGTCAAAGCCCGCCTGCTTACACAGCCGCACGGCGGCGCAGTAGTGGGCGATGACCTCCTGAATCTGCGCATGGGTCATCTCCTTGGCCACCAGGGTGGGCACGCCGTCCACGTTCCAGACAATGTCGCTGGAGGACATCAGGGTGCTGCCCAGGGGCCGCACCAGGGCGGGGTTGGCCACA
>JAFVAS010000200.1 GCA_017480395.1 Oscillospiraceae bacterium
AGAGCGGTTTCAGCGTCTGTCAAGCGAATCAACTTGTCAAGCGTATGGCGGTACAGCGGCAGGCCACCCAGCTCATAGAGCAGCTTGTTCTCCCCGCCGAAGCGCCGGGAGGCACCAGCGGCCAGCAGGATCATCGTCTTTTTCATACCAGCTCAGGGTGCATCCCCCGCCAGACCTTTTCCGCGGTGATGGGCAGCTCCCGGATGCGCACGCCGCAGGCGTTCTCCACGGCGTTGGCGATGGCGGGGCAGGGGGTGTCGATGACGATCTCCCCTATGCTCTTGGCCCCATAGGGCCCCTGCTCCTCATAGCTGGGGGCGAACTCCACATGGATTTCGCCGATGTCCAGCCGGGTGGGGATCTTATATTGCAGCAGGTTGCGCTCGATGAGCGCGCCGGAGGGCAGATAGCGGGCGTTCTCCGTCAGGGCCATGCCGATGCCCTGCACCAGGCCGCCCTCGGTCTGCACCCGGGCGAGATTGGGATTCAGCGGCGTACCGCAGTCCACCACCGCGTCATACTCCACCACCGTGACCTTGCCCGTCTCCGGGTCCAGGTCGATCTCCGCCGCCCCGGCCATAAAGGGGGGCGGGGAGTTGGGGCAGGTGTAGTGGGCGGTGCAGGAGGGCACGTCTCCCCCGCCGCACTCGGCGACGTAGGCCAACTCGGACAGGGTGAGGGTCTGGCCGGTGGGCAGATGCTCCACCAGGGCGTCGTGATATTCCACGTCCTCCGGCCGCCAGCCCTTCTGATGGCAGGCCTCCGTTTTGATCTTCTCGATCAGCTCCAGGGCGCAGCGGTAGACCGCGCCTCCGGAGAGAAAGGCGGTGGAGGAAGCGTAGGAGCCGGAGTCATAGGGGGAGGAATCGGTGTCCACCTGGGCGGTGACCACCTTGTCCACGTCCAGCTCCAGCGCCTCCGCCGCGATCTGGGCCAGGGTGGTGTCGCAGCCGGTGCCCATGTCCGCCGCGCCGATCAGCAGGTTGACAAAGCCCTCGTCCCCCAGCTTCAGGGTTGCGCCTCCCACGTCGATGCCGGAGATGGCGCTGCCCTGCATCGCCATGGCCAGGCCCACCGCCCGGATATGGCCGTTGGGCAGGGTGCGGCGGGGGTATTTCTCCCCCCAGCCGATCATCTCCTTCACCCGCTCCAGGCAGCGATCCAGGGTGCAGGAGGTGTTGACCTCCCCAAAATAGGAGGGCATAACCTGCCCCTGCCGCACCTGGTTGCGCTCCCGAATCCAGGCCGGGTCGAGGCTCAGCCTGTGGGCCAGCTCGTCCACCGCCGACTCCAGCGCAAAGATGCCCTGGGTGGCCCCAAAGCCCCGGAAGGCCCCGGCGGGCTGGAGGTTGGTATAGACCACATCCGCGTCGAAGCGGTAGGCCTCCAGCGCGCCGTAAAGGGAAATCGCTTTATGGCCCGACAGCCCCACGGTGGTGGTGGAGTGCTCCCCATAGGCCCCGCCGTTGGAGAGGGTGTGCATATGGATGGCCCGGATGTGGCCGTCCCGGTTCGCGCAGATGCGGATGCTGATCTCCATTTCGTGCCGGGGGCAGCCGCAGGTGGTGGTCTCCTCCCGGTCATAGACGATCATGGCGGGCCGCCCCGTCAGCCAGGTGACGATGGCGGGATAGGGCTCCGCCTCCACCGTCTGCTTGGCGCCGAAGCCGCCGCCGATCCGGGGACGGATGACCCGCACCTTGCTCTTGGGGATGCCCAGGGCATTGGCGATGATCCGCCGCACATGGAAGGCGATCTGGGTGGAGGGCACAATGTTCAGCCGCCCGTAGGCGTCCAGATAGGAATAGGCCCGGAAGGTCTCCATCATCGCCTGGTTGTCCGAGACGGTGTGATAGGTCTGCTCCACCACCGCGTCGCAGTCGGCCAGCACCGCCTCCACGTCGCCGTCGGCGCTCTCCTCGTGGCAGATCAGGTTTCGCTCCACCTGGCTGCCCTGCTCATAGAGGATCTTCCAGTCCTCCTCCGGGTGGACGATATTGGGGTGATCCAGGGCGGTGCGGAAGTCCAGCACCGGCTCCTGTACCTCGTAGGTCACTTTGATGAGCCGGATGGCCCGCTCCGCCGCGTCGGCGCTCTCCGCCGCCACAATGGCCACCGGATCCCCCACATAGCGCAAGCGCCGATCCAGGATATAGCGGTCGTAGGGGGACCCCTCGGGATAGCTCTGCCCCGCCTGGGTATAGCGGAGCTGGGGCACATCCCGCCAGGTCAGCACGCACGCCACCCCGGGCACCTTTTTCGCCCGGGTGACGTCGATCTCTTTCACCAGGGCGCTGGCATGGGGGGAGCGCAGCAGCTTGACCACCAGGCAGTCCCGGGGAGCCAGGTCCTCGGTGTAGACCGGCTGGCCGGTGACCAGGGCATGATAGTCCTTTTTCCGGATGGGCTGATTGACCACCCGGAGCTCGCTGACAGGCTTCATTCCTTGTCACCCCGCTTCAACCAGGCCAGAATGGCCCGCTTCTGGCTGACAAACCCGGTGCAGCGGCAGAGGTTGCCCGCCAGATACTCGTCAATGTCCGCCTCGGTGGGGTCGGTCAGCTCCCGCTCCATGGCCAGCACGTTCATGATGAGCCCGGGATTGCAGAAGCCGCATTGGTCACCGCCCTGATCGGCCAAATAGCCGCCGAATTCCTCCGCCTGGGCCCTTACGCCCTCCAGGGTGGTCACGCTTCTCCCCATGGCCCGGACGGCGGGCATATTGCAGGAGAGCACCGGGGCTCCGTCCAGCCATACTGTACACAGACCGCAGTTCGAGGTCTCGCAGCCACGCTTCACGCTGTAACACCCCTGGGCGCGCAGAAAGTCCAGCAGGCTCTGATCGGCGGGAATGTCGGCGCTGATCGGCCTTCCGTTCAGGCTGAGCTTCAGAATCATTCATATTCGCCTCCCCTGAGCTGCTCCAGACACCGCCGGGTCAACACCCCCGCCAGGTGACGGCGGTAGTCGCCGCCGCCCCGGGTGTTGCTCCCGTAGGACAGGTTGGAAACAGCGGACAGTAAAGCAGTTTCCCCTTCCGCCTCTACCCGCTCCGCCCGGGCGGGACGGGCACCGATGGCGGCCCGGAGGCCCCCCGGGACGGAGGCCACCGCCGCCGTCAGCGTCGGGAGGTCGGTCTCGGTGTTTCGGAAGCTGGCATAGGCCATCCTCAACGGGATCTTACGGATCACCAGATGGGTCAGAATATCGTCGTCCGGCTTCATGGCGGCAAACTCCGTCAGCGGCACCGCGCCACCCTTTGCCAGCACCACGTCGGCGGAGAGCACCATCAGGCAGGTCAGCACGTCGGAGAAGCCATAGCGTCCCCAGAGGGTGCCTCCCACGGTGGCGCAGTTGCGGAACTGCACCCCGACGATGTGCCGCACGCTCTCCCGCATCGCGCCGCAGGTATAAGTATCCAGTCCCGGGTGGATCTCCAGCTGCCGGAGGGTGACCATCGCGCCGACGCGGAAGGCGTCGTCGGTCTCCTCGATCTGATCCAGCCCCAGATGCTTCAGGTCGATGGCGGTATTCCAGCTGCGATCCCCCATCTTCAGCCAGCCGGTGCCCCCCAGCACCACGTTGGCGCGGCCCTTGTTGTGCTCCAGCGCCTCCTCAATGGTGTCCGGGCAGAGGTAGGTTTTGAATTTCAGCATTGTGTATTCCTCAATGTTTTCTGTGCTCCTCCGCCTGTGTGCGGAGGATGGCCTCCAGAACGCCGCCGGCCACCGACAGCGCCTTGTCCGATATGGTAAAGCAGTGTTCCCGGTTGCCCCTGGGATCCACGTCCCCCGCCTTGAAGCCGGGGCCGGGCACCCGCGTCCCCGCCGGGAGGATGCCCCGCAGCACGCCGGAAATCTCCGTCCTGACCGGCTGCCCCGCCACGGTGGCCAGGGTCTCCCCCGCCCGCACGGCGTCGCCGATCTCCCGCAGGGGGACAAAGTCCCCGCCGCAGGGGGTGCGCAGCACCCGCTCCACGGTATAGCCGCCGATGTCGCCGGGAACCCCGGTGTTGGGAATGGCGGTTCCCGTTTCAATGACCCGGCCCAGGGTGTGGCCCCGCTTGGTCTCGATCACCATATGGCAGTCCTCCCCCGCGCAAAAGCCCGGCCCTATGCCAATGACCAGCAGCGCATCGGTGATGGCGGTGCCCAGGTTGCGCTTGGCCAAAATGGCGTCCACCACCACGTCGGGCTTCAGCAGGCTGCGGCACGTCCCATCCGGGTCGGCAAAGACCGGGATCTCTCCCGCGCCCCACGCCGCCACCGCCTGGGGCAGGTCGGCGCAGCGCCGGGCGGTCACGCCCTCCACCGTCCACGCGCCCAGCCAAAGGGCGGGGCAGAAGGCGGCCATCCAGCGCACGGCGGTGGGCCGCTCCAGGTCGGTCATCGCCACCTGAAAGCCGCATCGGTGCAGCCGCCAGCCGATGCCGGAGGCCAGGTCTCCGGCCCCCCGGATCAGAACACGCATCAATCCTTCCTCCCCTTCAAGCAGGTCAACGCGGCGGGAAAGCCCCGCTGTGCCAGCGCCGCCGCGATGTTCTCGCCTCGGCGCACCAGCTCCGGCGTATCCGCCTGGTTCAGCAGGGCCAGCTTCGGCCCGGAGAACCCGGCCTTGCCAAAGCCCCGTTCCAGCAGCGCGGCGACGGTTTCCTCATCCACAGGTGCCTCCGGAGACAGACCGACAATATCATAGCAATGCACCGCCTCCCCCGCCGGACGGCCCAGGGCGGAGAGCCCCGCCACCTGCACCAGAAGCCCGGTGTCCGGGGGCAGCACCGGCTCAAAGGCGCGGTGCACCTTCAGGGGGCGGCAGCGGCTGCCGTCCGCCTCCACCAGAATGTGATCGACCTGTAAAGCGGAATACCATTCCAGCGGGATTCCCGTCATCTTGTGGCGGGCCCCATCCGGATAGGCCGCCAGCAGGGCCTTTCCGGGGCGGATTGCGCCGTTCAGCTCCGCCGGGGACGCCGGGGAGACCGCCTGCGCCGCATAGCCCAGGTGGGTGGTGGTGGTCAGCACCACCCGCTTGCCCCGCCGGGCCATAAAATCCCCCAGGGCGAAGAGCAGGGTGGTCTTGCCTCCGCCGCCGATGAGGGCAGTCACCCGGGGTGCCCCCTCCGCCAGCATTTCCAGCAGCTCGTCCCGTCTCATAACAGCATGGTGTAGAACGCCTCAAAGGGCATGTCGTGCTCCCAGAGCACCCGCTCCAGCGCCTCCCGCTGCTCCGGCTCCGTCTTCCAGGCCAGGCCGCACCCGGCGGTGATGGCGGTGGGGATGGGGATCAGCCGCCCCGGAAGGCCCAGCTCCCGGGCCATGTCCTCCATGTCCATGGCCGCCACGGCGGAGGGAAAGGTCAGAATCAATTGCAGCGTCCTGTCCCGTTTCACGGACGAACCACACGGGCGGCGTTCAGCTGCCGCTCCACAATGTCATACATGTTGGTGACACCGCCCACGGCCAGCTTCTCGCTCAGGCCGTAGAAGTTCAGGCAGGTGCCGCAGGTCAGGATCTCCACCCCCTGCTCCGCCAAATTGCGCAGATCCTCCAGGGAATCCGAACCCTCGCAGGTCAGGTGCGCGCCGCCGTTATAGAACAGGACGGCGGAGGGCAGCGCGTCCTGCTGGGTCAGGGCGTAGAGGAACGCCTTGAGCAGGGTGCGGCCCAGCCGCTCGTCCCCCTCGCCCATGTGGTCGGCGCTGACCACCACCACCGCGCCGCTTCCCGTGGGAGCGGCGGGCTGCTCCAGCGGGGCGGGCGCTTCGGCGGCAGACGCGCCGACGGTCAGGGTGACGGCCCAGCAGTCGGCCTCCCGCTGCTGGGTGCTGACGGCATAGCCCTTCTGGTCTGCCATTTTGGTCAGGTTCTGGACGGCGATCTCGTTGTCCACCAGGGTCTCCACCGCGCCGCCCTCGGCGGGCAGGGTTGCAATGGCCTGCCGGGTCTTGACCACCGGGATGGGGCAGGCGTCGCCCCGGGCGTCGACATGAATGTACTCCATAAAATCAGTCTCCAATCTATGCTTTTCTTTTTCTCCCTTTTTCAAAACGTGTTTCTGTGATACAAACGGGAATTTATAAATCTTTTTCCTCGTATGGCTTATTCCATGAACCTATTTCAATCAGATTACCCTCGGGATCAGCAATATAACAGGTTCTTTGTCCCCATGGTTCAAGCTCTGGCTCAAGAATCGGTTTCGCTCCATTTTCTACGGCCCTTTTAAATGCTGCGTCAACCTCATCAAATGTATCAACATAAAGCGCTATTTCAGAATGCCCATTTAGCCCTTTGATGTAGTCGTACTTGCGACTTGTCATCTTCTCAAAATCTTTTCTGCCATATAGAAGAAATAACGTCCCATCTTTTACTAAGTAAACATTGGATGTATCTTCCTCCTCTTTAATCTCAAAGCCAAGGACATCTCTGTAAAAACGAATCATTCCTGCCATGTCCTCAACAAATAGTCCAAATCCATCTAATCTCATGTCTACCTCCTGACAAATCCCGATTTGTGTTATTAGATCAGCAACACTCAAATGTAAAAAGGACTTCTTTTTTATTGTTCCACGGTGAGTTCGACCGCTTGGGGCGCGGTCAGTTCACCGATGCACCTCGCGTTCACGCCCCGCTCCCGCAGAGCCGTCAGCGCTGCCTCCGCCTCATCGGGGGCCACCGCCGCCAGCAGTCCGCCGGAGGTCTGGGGGTCGAAGAGCAGCTCCTCCCAGGCGAAGGGCACGCCCTCAAAGCGCACCTTCCCGGCCAGGAAATTGCGGTTGCGCTGGGCCGCCGCCGTCAGCAGAAATTCGTCGGCGCAGGCAAGCGCCTCGGGGAAATGGGGCACCTGACGGATTCGGATGCGGGCGGAGCAGCGGCCATCCACCATCTCGTGGAGATGTCCCAGCAGCCCGAAGCCGGTCACGTCGGTACAGGCGTGTACGGCAAAATCCCTTAACACCTCAGAGGCGGTGCGGTTCAGGGCCGACATGGAGTCCATCGCCGCCTCCAGCGCGCCGGATGGCGCCTCTCCCACCCGGGCGGCGGTGCACAGGATGCCCACCCCCAGGGGCTTGGTCAGGATCAACTGATCTCCCACCTGTCCGCCGTTGTTGGGCCACATCCGCCGGGGATCGACAAACCCCATCACCGACAGGCCGTACTTCACGCCGTCATCGGCGATGGAGTGACCCCCCACCAGGGAGCCGCCGGCCTCCTGCACCTTCTCCGCGCCGCCCTGTAAAATGCGGCCCAGGATGTTGAGATCCATCTTCTCCGGGAAGCAGACGATGTTCAGCGCGGTGCGCACCTCGCCCCCCATGGCGTAGACGTCGCTGAGGGCGTTGGCCGCCGCGATCTGGCCGAAGCGGTAGGGGTCCTCCACCATGGGCGGGAAAAAGTCCAGGGTCTGGACGATGGCCAGCTCCTCCGACACGCGGTAGACCGCCGCGTCATCCTTGCTCTCAAAGCCGATCAGCAGGTCCGGGTCCCGCTCCCCCTGGGGCAGACGGGAGAGCACCCGCTCCAGCACCCCCGGCCCCAGCTTGGCCGTGCAGCCGCCCCCCTTGCAGAAGACGATGGGCTCCGACATGGCAGACACCTCCAAAGGCTCAAAAGTTGTTTCCAAGGTTATTCTACCATTCTTCCGCCCAAAGCAAAAGGGGATGACACAACTTTTTCTTCCCGGTCTTTTCTTTTTCGGCAAATGGCGGTATAATGCGCTTATCCAAACCAGCGCGGATACCGCGCAGAATGAGAGGGTTTTGCCGATGAAACTGATCTCCTGGAACGTCAACGGCCTGCGGGCCTGCCTGAAAAAGGATTTTGAGGCCTCCTTCCGCGCCCTGAACGCCGATCTCTTCTGTATTCAGGAGACCAAGCTCCAGCCCGGCCAGGTGGAGCTGGACACCCCGGACTACCGGCAATACTGGAACAGCGCGGAGAAGAAGGGCTATTCCGGCACCGCAGTCTTCAGCCGCCTGGAGCCGCTGGGGGTGCAATACGGCATGGGCATCGACATCCACGACCACGAGGGCCGACTCATCACCATGGAGTTTGACAGCTTCTACTTTGTGGGCTGCTACACCCCCAACGCCCAGGACGGGCTGAAGCGGCTGGACTACCGGATGCAATGGGAGGACGATCTGTTGGCCTATCTCCGGGGCCTGGACGAGAAAAAGCCGGTGATCTACTGCGGCGACCTGAATGTCGCCCACGAGGAGATCGACCTGAAAAATCCCAGGACCAACCGGGGCAACGCCGGCTTCTCCGACGAGGAGCGCGGCTGCATGACCCGGCTGCTGAGCAGCGGCTTCACCGACAGCTTCCGCCGCCTCTATCCCGACCGGACGGGGGCCTACTCCTGGTGGAGCTACCGCTTCCACGCCCGGGAGAACAACGCCGGATGGCGGATCGACTACTTCATCGTCTCCGAGCGCATTGCGGACAGAATCCACGCCGCCGAGATCCACAGCGAGATTTTCGGCAGCGATCACTGCCCGGTGGAACTGCAAATTGACCTGTAAACAGGCAACGTGCGGCGCAATACGCCGCACGTTGTTTTTTTAATGCTTCTTGAACCATGATTTCCGGCGGCAGGTGCGTCGGAAATGCCTCATCTCAGGCGGCAACCCCGCCATGCGCCGGGACAGCCCGCACGCCTTGGCTGTAAAAGCGTGCTTTTTCGGGCACTTACTGCGGGATCTGGGCGGAGAACTTGGTCTTCGCCTGGGTGATTTTGTCCTGCTGGGCCTGCTCCACCTGATACCAGCCCCGGCTCTGAGCGGCCTGGAACAGCTCGGTCTGGGTGGCGTGGCTCTGGGTCAGGCTCTTGATGAACTCGTTGCGCAGCGCCAGATTGACGCACTCCGACGCAAACAGGTCATAGTTGCTGCCCAGTTTCTTCTCCATGGTCAGAAAATCCGCCATGCGCTCCTGATCGTTCATGTGCATCCCCCTTTACTGCAAAAAGCTCAAAAGATTGGTGAAGTTGGTCTTGTGCTGCTGGGCGCAGCTGCGGAACTGGGCCTGCAGCGCCCCGTCACAGCTCTGCTGCGCCGCGTCCTGATACTTGCAGCACAGCAGCCGCTCCAGCCCCAGCTGATCCTCCAGGGCGCTGAGCTCTTTTGTGGTCAGATTTGCCATATCGATTCCCTCCTTTTGGAATGTACCCCTAGTATGGCCGGTTTTCCAAAAACAATACAAAAAGAGCGGATCAATCTGATCCGCTCTTTTGAATGCATCTGCAATTACAGCAGCGTCACGCCCGCCTGCCTGCACGTCTCGATGGTGCCGCCGTCCCAGAGGGAGGCCTGCACCTCGCCAATGTGGGCCTTGCCCAGCAGCAGCATGCACAGACGGCTCTGGCCGATGCCGCCGCCGATGGTGTAGGGCAGCTCGCCATTTAACAGCATTTTGTGGAAGGCCAGCTCCCGCCGGTCGTCGCAGCCGGCGATGGTGAGCTGCTTATCCAGGGACTCGGGGCTGACCCGGATGCCCATGCTGCTGACCTCCAGGGCGCAGCCCAGCACCTCGTCCCAGAAGAACAGGTCGCCGTTGAGCATCCAGTCGTCGTAGTCGGGGGCCCGGCCGTCGTGGCGCTGGCCGCTCTTCAGGGCACCGCCGATGTTGCGCAGAAAGACGGTCTTGTGCTCCCGGACGATGGCGTTCTCCCGCTCCCGGGGCGTCAGGTCGGGGAAGCGATCCTCCAGCTCCTGGGTGGTGACGAAGGTGACCTGCCGCTCCAGCTCCGTGGTCAGGTCGGGGTACTGCCACTTCAGCTCGTCCAGTGTGCCGCAGATGGCGGTGACGATGCGGCGGACGGTGTCCTCCAGATAGGCCTCGGTGCGGTCCTCCAGCCGGATCACCTTCTCCCAGTCCCACTGATCCACATAGATGGAGTGGAGATTGTCCAGCTCCTCATCCCGGCGGATGGCATTCATATCGGTGACCAGACCCTTGCCCTCCACGAAGTCATAGGTGTGCAGCGCCAGCCGCTTCCACTTGGCCAGGGAGTGCACCACCTCGGCGTCCGTCCCCACGGCGGGTACGTCAAAGCGCACCGGGCGCTCCACGCCGTTGAGGTTGTCGTTGATGCCGATGCCGGGGTCCACCACCATCGGCGCAGTCACCCGCACCAGATGGAGGGCGGCGCACAGCTTGGAGAGGAAGATATGCTTGATGCGCTCGATGGCGCGCTGGGTGTCATAGAGGGAGAGCTGGGCGTGATAGCCCTCGGGAATCACAGTCATGGTCGATGGCTCCTTTGATCTGCTGAAATTTGTGTTCCAATTGTAGCACGATCCCCCCACTGTGACAATGATTTTTTTCTTTCATTTTAAAGCATAAAAGCGGCGGACCCCGGTCAACAGGGTCCGCCGCGAATCGCGTGTCAAGATCAGCCGATAAACATCTGGGTCCAATAGGGGATGCCGTAGTCGTCCTGCACACAGCCCACACCGATGGTGGTAAAACTCCCGTTCAGGATGTTCGCCCGATGTCCCGGAGAATTCATCCAGGCGGTGACCACCGACTCCGGGGTGGGATACCCGTAGGCGATGTTCTCCCCCGCGGCCATATAGTCGATTCCGTAGGCCTGCATCATCTCAAAGGGGGAGCCGTAGGTGGGGCTCTGGTGGTCGAAGTAGCCCTTGTCCCGGAAATCCGCGCTCTTATACCGCGCAACACGGGAGAGATACCAATTCTCCTCCAGCTCGTCCAAGCCGTTCTCCACCCGAATCTCGTTCACCAGGAGAACGACCTCCAGCTCGTAGGCCCGCCAGGGATCGTTGGCAACCACCTCCGGGGTGGCGTAACCGTTGGCGTCAAAGGTGTAGACCTCCCCATCGATGACCCAGCCACTCGACCGAAGCATCACGCCGTCATCCGCCAGGAAGTAGAGATGATTGCCGGTTTCCAGCCAGCCGGTCTGCATCGCGCCGCTATTGTCCAGGTAATACCACTCGCCGCCGCTCTTCTGCCAGCCCGTCTGCATCTCACCGCCTGCGGCCAGGAAGTACCAGGTTCCATTGACCTTCTGCCAGCCGGTCTGCATCGCGCCGTCCGCGCTGAGGTAGTACCACGTTCCGCCGTCCTTCAGCCAGCCCGTCTGCATTGCGCCGTCCGCGTTGAGGTAATACCATTTTCCGCCGACCTTCTGCCAGCCCGTCTGCATCTCGCCACCCGCAGCCAGGTAGTACCAGGCTCCGTTGACCTTCTGCCAGCCAGTCTGCATCGCGCCGTCCGTGCTGAGGTAGTACCACGTTCCGCCGACCTTCTGCCAGCCGGTCTGCATCGCGCCATCCGCGTTGAGGTAATACCATTTTCCGCCGTCCTTCAGCCAGCCGGTCTGCATCTCACCGCCTGCAGCCAGGTAGTACCAGGTTCTGCCAACCTTCTGCCAGCCGGTCTGCATTGCGCCGTCCGCGTTGAAGTAATACCATTTTTTCCCGTCCTTCAGCCAGACGGTGACCGCATGGCCATCCCGGTAATAATACCAGACGCCGCCCTGCTTCACCCACCCGGCCTGGGTGGAGGCCACCGCCATGGCGGGGGCCGTAGATGTCTCCAGCTCCGCTGCGCTGGCCGGGAAGGCCAGGCCAAGGCAGGTCGCCAGGAGCAGCACCCAGAGCATGATGTTCTTCCTCATAAACTCCCTCCGATTCCATTGGTTGGATGGTGATTCCTGATATTCAGTATTATAGCACCCGGAGGGCGGAACGTCAATTTCCCTGTGTGCGAAAAACGGTTCCAAAGGGCCCCAAAAAAAGATCAGGCGGGCCCTCCGGGGAGGGCCCGCCGCAAATTCAGATTCGGTTTTAGACGATAAACGCACCCAGCACCCGGGTCTTGCTCAGGCGCAAAAAACTGACTAGGCGATCCAACTCCCTGACCCTGGTGTCGTTGATTCCAGCAATCAGCAGTATCTCGGCATCCGCAGTCTCCCGCATGGCCTCCGGCTGCTCCATGGGATTCCGGGCCATAACCAGGGAAAAATCCGGCGGTAGGTAGGGCTTGATTCCCTCATAAACCGCCTGGAGCTGCGCTTCACTCACCGGGCCGGAAATCAGCAGCCTGCGCTCTCCCCCGGTGAGCCGACACAACTTGGCCGCCGCCAGCTCATACTGCAACGGGGCATCAAGTGACTCCGAGTATCCCTCCCACCGGTCAAGCAGGCGGTCCAGGCCCTTGTGCGCGCTCATCTTGTCCGCAGGGAAGGGGCGGTAGGTGCTACCCAGCATCGGAATCCCATAGCGGCACTCCACTTCCAGCTCATTCTGCAACGTGTCTCGGAACACCTCCCGCAGGGCAAACACCACCGCCGCCAGCACCGCCAGTAGGATGGCACAGAGGACAGCGCTGCGCAGGATTGCCTTGACGTTGATCTGGAATGCTGTCTGGGCCAGTTCCTCCTGGATCTGGGCATTGGCCTGCTGCTTGATGAGCCCGGCACCATCAACGCGCCCCTCGGCTTCATCGACGACATGAAGAAATATGCCTCTCATGTGCTCAACGCTCAGGGCGGGAGCGTCACCGCCGACATGGTCAA
>JAFVAS010000201.1 GCA_017480395.1 Oscillospiraceae bacterium
CATACTGCGCCGGGAACGCGACCCGGAGGCCCGGGAGGCGCTGTATTTGACAGGCGGCTTTCGCCTGAAAAATAGAAACTAATACAGGAGGAACGTAACATGAAGAAACTCAAGCAATTGCTCTGCCTGCTGCTGGCTCTGGCCATGGTGTTCGCCCTGGCGTCCTGCGGCAACAGCAGCAGCCCCGCCCCCAGCGGCGACAGCACCAATGCCGCCGCCCCCAGCGATGACGCCCCCGCCGCCGAGCCCGGCAACGCCGCCAGCGAGGCCGCCACCAACGTGGCCGAGGGTGTGACCACCACCGTCAACGACGTCGGCGCCGTCACCATCCAGACCCCCGCCAGCGACGCCTTCACCCGCAAGACCGCCGAGGGCACCCTGACCGTCGGCACCATGACCAACGCCGCCGCCAACCTGGATCCCGCCCTGACCGAGGGCCTGGGCTGCTTCGCCGTGTTCGATCAGCTCTTCGGGGTTGACCGGGATGGCAACATCGTCGGCGAGCTGGTGGAGAGCTGGCAGTATCTCGACGAGGAGAACACCCAGCTGGAGCTGAAGCTGCACGAGGGCGTCAAGTTCTCCAACGGCGAGGAGCTGACCGCCGAGGACGTGCTCTACTCCCTGGATCGGTTTGACGACGTGGGCTCCTCCTACACCTACTGGGCGGGCATCGACTTCGACCAGTCCTATGCCGCCGACGACTACACCGTGGTTCTGGTGACCCCCACCACCAACGTCTCCCTGATCTCCTACATGACCACCTTCCGCGGCAGCGTCGTCTGCAAGAGCTGGGCCGAGAGCGCCAGCGATGAGGACTGGTGGGATTCCGCCGTGGGCTCCGGTCCCTATCTGTGCACCGAGAACACCTCCGGTTCCCAGTCCGTCTTCACCGCCCGGGACGACTATTGGCAGGGCACCCCCGAGTTCAGCACCATCACCATCAAGTACTACACCGAGCAGACCACGATGATGGTGGACTACCAGAACGGCGTGATCGACGTCTGCTATGACCTGAGCGCCAACAACATCGCCCGCGTCCGCAACGGCGAAGAGAGCAACTCCACCCTGGTGCTCGACCCCAACCCCATGACCTGGACCATCCTGATCGCCCAGAAGAAGGCCGACTCCCCCATGACCAACGACCTGTTCCGCAAGGCCTTTGTGGAGGCCCTGGACATGGAGGGCCTGGGCATCGCCGTGGCCGACGACCTGTTCTCCGTGGCGGACAGCGTCATCACCGCCGCCTCCCACATGGAGACCACCGACCACTTTGAGCACGTCTACGATCCCGAGCAGGCCAAGGCCGACCTGGAGGCCTCCGGCTACAAGCCCGGCGAAGTCACCCTGACCGTCACCATCGAGGGCGGCGCGGGCTACAAGGAGATCGCCGAGGCCGTGCAGGCCTATGAGGCCGAGATCGGCATCAAAGTCGAAATCTACGAGGCCGACATCCCCACCCTGATCGGCAACCTGATGGCCGGTGCGGATGACTTCTGCTTCAACAAGCTGGCCGACCAGATCGGCGACCCCGACAACTACTATGACTTCCTGGCCGACTACTCCACCGCGCTGCAGTGCTCCTACAGCGACCCGACCTTCAACGAGAACTCCCTGAAGGCCCGCACCATCGCCGACCGCGCTGAGCGCGCCGAGCTCTACTCCGCCGCCTGGCAGTCCGTGTACGATCAGTACTATGTGGTGCCCGCGTTCAACGTCTACTTCGGCTGCCTGAGCCGCGACTACATCAAGGACGCCACCATGCCCAACTACAACTATATCGACGTCGTTCGCATCACCGCAGAATAATTGTCACCGGTAAGAGCGTGACTGCCGGTCTCCGGCAGTCACGCTTTTTAACAAAAAAGAAAGGCTGGGACAAACAGTATGGCAAAATACATTCTCAAGCGCCTGCTCATGATGATCCTTGTCATCGCCGGCGTCATCCTGGTCGTGTTCTCCATCATGCGTCTGGCCCCCGGCGACCCGGTGCAGGCGGTGCTGGGCGCCAACTATACGCAGGAGCAATATGACATCATGGAGGCGAAGCTGGGACTGGAAAAGCCCTTCATCGTGCAGCTGTTCAACTACTACAAGGGCATCATCTGCGGCTTCGACCTCGGCGTCTCCTACAGCACGATGGTTCCCATCACGCGGGAGCTGGCAAGCCGCATGCCCTCCACCTTCGCCCTGGGCTTCATGGGCATCTTTATCACCATCATCATCGGCATCCCGGCGGGCATCATCTCCGCCACCAAGCAGTATTCTGCTTTTGACTACATCACCACCGTGCTCTCCCTGTTCCTCAGCTCCATGCCCAACTTCTGGCTGGCGCTGATGCTGATGCTGATCTTCTCCGCCAATCTGGGCATCCTGCCCGCCTCGGGCACCGACCACTGGTATTCCTGGATCATGCCCGGCCTCTCCGTGGGCCTCGGCTCAGTTGCGGGCATCGCCCGGCTGACCCGCTCCAGCATGCTGGACGTGGTGCGGCAGGACTACATCCGCACCGCCCGGGCCAAGGGCGTGAGCGAGGGTAAGGTCATCACCAAGCACGCCCTGAAAAACGCCCTGATCCCCATCATCACCATGATCGGCGTTCAGCTGGGCATGATTATGGGCGGCTCCGTCATCGTGGAGTCCATCTTCAACATCCCCGGCATCGGCACCTACATGATGGCCGGCATCAACGGCCGGGATTACCCGGTGGTGCAGGCCTGCGTGCTGGTGCTGGCCCTGTCCATCTGCGTGGTCAACCTGCTGGTGGACATCCTCTACGCCTTTGTTGATCCCCGCATCCGCTCCCAGTACGGCGGCGGAGGCAAGAAAAAGAAGGCCAAAG
>JAFVAS010000202.1 GCA_017480395.1 Oscillospiraceae bacterium
GCCATGGCGCTTCTCGAATGCCTCGATCTCCCGACGGATCAGATCAATCCCCTCTCCATTTGCGGAGCGGCCCTCATAGCGAGAGATAGAATGCAGCTTGTAGTGAAGCTCGCTGTCGATGCGCAGTCCCAGGTGCTTGTCCTTCTCCCGTCTGATCGTATCCACTCTTTCGTCCTCCGGTTGCTTGAATCGAATGCAACTTGAGTGTATGGAAAGTACTGGTCAATCGGTGAAAGAATCAGTCGTCCTCCTCCAGATCCACGTCATACGCAGGGGCGCGGCGGGGGGTAGAGGTGACAGAGGCGCCCAGCAAAGCCCGGAAGTGGTCGTGGGACTGCTTGATCTCGCCATAGGCCTCGGCCACGGCATCCTCGGTGCGGCGCAGGGCGTCGGCGCAGTACTCATTGGCGGCGCGCTTCAGGCTCTCCGCCCGATCCTCGGCGGCGCGGGTGGTGGCGGCGGCGTCATCATTGGCCTTGGTCATGATCTCGGTGGCCTTGGCGCGGGCGGTGTCGATGGCCTCCTTGGCGGCGGCGCGGGCCTGACGCACAGTCTCATTCTCGTCCACAATGCGCTTGGCCTGGGCCTGGGCCTGCTCCAGAATGCGGGTGGCCTCCTGCTGGGCCTCCTGAATATAGCGATCCCGGTTCTGCACGATCTTGACCGACTCGCTCAGCTCCACGGGGAAGCGGTTGCGGATGCTGTCCAGCAGATCCAGGGCCGCATTGCGATCCAGGCGGCAATCGCTGCTGAAGGGCACCGACTTCGCCTCGTCGATCATCTCATAGAGCATATCCAGCATTTCATCGACGCCGTTTTGATTGTTAGCCATATTGTCCATCCTTTCCCTTGTACGCCGTCTCGTCTGTCAAGACTGGCTTATTTATTTGTCTGATAAAAAATCGTTCATTCTCGCCTGGACATCCTCCGCGATCTCCTTGGGGACAAAGCCGCTGAGGCTGACCTGGTAGCGGGCCATCTCCTTGACCACGCTGGAGCTGAGGTAGGTAAAATTCTGCCGGGCAGGCAGGAACATGGTGTCCAGATTGGGGTTGAGCTTGCGGTTGATGAGGGCCATCTGGCACTCCTTCTCAAAGTCGGAGACCGCCCGCAGGCCCTTGACCACCATGGTGGCCCGGCGGCGCTTGGCGTAGTCGCTGAGCAATTCCGCGGACATGTCCACCTCCACATTGGGGATGCTCCTGGTGGTGCGGCGGATCAGCTCCACCCGCTCCTCCGGGGTAAACAGCCCGTGCTTGTCGGAGTTGACCATGACGCAGACGATCAGCTTGTCAAACTGCTTGGCCGCCCGCTTGATGATGTCCAGGTGGCCGAGGGTCACCGGATCAAAGCTGCCGGGATAGATAGCAGTACGCATAACTATACTTCCTTTCGGTAGACGGTAAGCTTGATCTTACCATATCGGTACTCCCTGCCCTTGCGGTAGGGGGCGTCCACCTCGGGCAAGACCCGGTCAGCGGCGCTTTCGCAAATTATTATACCATTCTCCGCCAACATGTCAATCTCGACAATCTTTTTCAGGGCATTTTCCAACAAATTTGTCTGATAGGGCGGATCGAGGAAAATGAGATGATAACGCTCCCGGGCGGCGGAGAGGAAGCCGATGGACTCCGCCTGCACCACTCGGGCCCGGTCCGCGAGCTGGCAGTGGCGCAGATTGTCCCGCACCAGGGCGACGGCGTCCCGCCGCTGATCGACGAAGGTGCATCGCTCCGCCCCGCGGCTCAGGGCCTCGATGCCCAGCTGGCCGGTGCCGGCGAAGAGGTCGAGCACCCGCCGGCCCTCCACGTCGAACTGGATGATGTTGAACATGGACTCCTTGACCTGGTCGGTGGTGGGGCGGGTCTCCATTCCCTGGAGCTGGACCAGTTTCCGCCCGCGCGCGGAGCCGGAAATCACGCGCATGGTCAGTCCTCCTTGTGAAAATATTGATAGATCTGCCTGGCCGTCGAGGCGGGCACCACCTCGCAAAGCTGCTCCTCGCCGGCGGCGCGGATGGCCTTGACGCTCTTGAAGTGCTTGAGCAGGGCTGCCTTGCGCGCCGGGCCGACGCCGGGGATGGCGTCCAGGGCGGAGCCCTTGGCGTTTTTCTGGTGCTGCTTATGGTGGAAGCCGATGGCGCTGTTGTGGGTCTCCTCCTGCATCCGCCCGATCAGGGCAAACAGGGCGGGGTTGGACTGGATACCGATCTCCCGCCCGTCCGGGGCCACCAGGGCCCGGGTCCGGTGGCGGTCATCCTTGACCATGCCGAAGATGGGCAGCGCGAGGCCGAACTGCTCCGCCACCTGCACCGCCACCCGCACCTGGCCCAGACCGCCGTCCATCAGGATGACGTCCGGGAGGGTGGAAAATTTCTCGTCCCCGTCCTTCCAGCGCTGAAAGCGGCGCGTCAGCACCTGCTCCATGGAGGCGTAGTCGTCGGGGGTATCCATATCCCGCAGCTTATAGTAGCGGTATTCGCTCTTCATGGGTTTTCCGTCGTAGAACACCGTCTGCGCCGCCACGATGTCGCTGGCGCCGGTGTTGGAAATGTCGTAGGATTCAGTGCGGTGGGGCGTCTCGGCAAGGCCCAGCAGGTCGCCCAGCTTCTCCATCAGCTTGCTCTGCCGCTCCTCCCGGGTAGTGGCCCGCTCCGCCTCGTCCCGGGCGTTCTGCTCGGCCAGGCGGATCAGCTCCGCCTTCCTGCCCCGCTGGGGCACCTCAATGCGCACCCTTCTGCCCGCCGCCTCGGAGAGCATCCGCTCCAGATCATCCTGATCGCCGAGGGCCCAGGGCAGAAA
>JAFVAS010000203.1 GCA_017480395.1 Oscillospiraceae bacterium
ACGATGGGGCAGACCTCGATGCCGTAGTCCTGGCGCAGCTCGTCCAGGGTGGAGCAATCCCGGGTGCCCCGCTCCATCCGGTCCACGGAGACGAAGAGGTAGGCCATGCGCACGTCGGCGACGTGCCGGAACAGCTCGATGCTCTCCCGCACGGCGGTGCCGGCGGTGACCACGTCCTCCACGATGGCGATCACGTCGCCGTCCTGGGGCTTGTAGCCCACCATGCTTCCGCCCTCGCCGTGATCCTTGACCTCCTTGCGGTTGAAGCAGTAGGGCAGATCGCGGCCATAGCTGCGGTAGAGGGAGGAGGCGGCGGCGACCACCAGGGGGATGCCCTTGTAGGCGGGGCCGAAGAGGGCGGTCACCTCGCCGCCCAGGCGCTCCTGCATGCAGGCGGCGTAGTAGTCGCCCAGCTGGGCGGCCTGCGCGCCGGTCTTATAGTTGCCGGTGTTGATGAAATAGGGGGTCTTGCGGCCGGATTTGGTGACGAAATCGCCAAAAGTCAGCACCCCGGAACGCACCATGAAGGTGATGAATTCCTCTTTATAGGTCATGTCGATCCGCTCCTTTATCTGTGGCATTTTCAATCATTTATTATAACATCACAACGCGGGGCAAACAAGGAGAATTTCAAATAATTTCCCGCCCTTCCGACCGGCGGAAAGAAAACTGTTGACGGGGACAATATCTTCGAATAAAATGAAATAGATCCAACTGCAAAGCGCGGCTGAGCAGAAGGTGCCAATTGATTCAAATCATTCCTGCGGCGCTCCTCCAGGGGCGGGCCGCAGACGTGTTGGCTCCGGTGGGTTCTGTTCCAGCGGGGCCGTTTCTTTTCTCGGGAGGGAGTATGCGTATGTATCGTTTCGCGGTGTACGGCAAGGGGGGCATCGGCAAGTCCACCACCTGCTCCGCCCTGTCCTGCGCCTTTGCGGAGATGGGGCTGAAGGTGATGCAGGTGGGCTGCGACCCCAAGTCGGACTCCACCCTCTATCTCCACGGCGGGGAGCGGATCCCCACCATGCTGGACGTGCTGCGGGAGAAGCGGGAGCGGGCCACCCTGGACGACCTGATCTGCACCGGCTATCGCGGCATCGTCTGCGCCGAGGCCGGTGGGCCCACCCCCGGACTGGGCTGCGCCGGGCGGGGCATCGCCGCCGCCTTTGAGGCGCTGGACGAGCGGGACGTGTTTGAGGTGGTCAAGCCCGACCTGGTGCTCTACGACGTGCTGGGGGACGTGGTGTGCGGCGGCTTTGCCATGCCCATCCGGGAGGGATATGCCGACCGGGTGTTCATCGTCACCTCCGGGGAGAATATGTCCATCTACGCCGCCGCCAACATCGCCATGGCGGTGGAGAACTTCCGCAACCGGGGCTACGCCAGCCTGGGCGGGCTGATCCTGAACCGCCGCAACGTGCCCGACGAGCGGGAGAAGGTGCAGACCCTGGCCGACGACCTGCACACCGAGATTCTGGCCGACCTGCCCCGGGACGACCATATCTCCGACGCCCAGGACACCCTCCGGGGGGTCATGGAGGTCTATCCCGACTGCGCCTACGCCCAGGGCATCCGGGCCCTGGCCCGGCGGATGCTGGAGATGGGGGAGGGGCAATGAAGGAGTTTCAGCGCATCGGCGAGATGGAGTATGAATACAACGCCGACATTGGCCTGTCCTACGCCTCCCCGGTGCGGGGGGTGTGGAACATCGTCCACATCGGCACCCTGGTGCCCCAGGCTCACCAGATTTACGTCTGTCCCACCAGCTGTCTGCGGGGCGTGGTGCTGACCACGGCGGAGATGGGGGCGATGGACCGCCTCTCCACCATCACCGTCGGAGAGGACAACATCCTGGACGGGGACATGGAGGAGGCGCTCCAGCGGGGCACCGAGCGCATCATCGAGGCCCTGCCGGAGCGGCCCCGGGCGATGCTGATCTACACCAGCTGCATCCACCACTTCCTGGCGGTGAACTATCAGCGGGTGTACCGGGTGCTCCGGGAAACATACCCCGACATCGACTTTATCGACTGCTATATGGACCCCATCATGCGGCGCACCGCCCCGGCGGTTCCCTCCCTGTGGCGGCAGATCCACCGACTGCTGACGCCGACGCAGCCGCGCAGAGATCAGGCCAACCTGGTGGGAAACTGCTTCCGCTACGGGGAAAACTGCGACCTGACGGCGCTGCTGACCGGGGCGGGCGTCCGGGTGCTGGACTTGAATACCTGCAAGACCTATGACGAATTTCTCACTATGGCCGCCTCCCCGGTGAACTTCACCTTCCACAGGACCGCCGTCTCCGCCGCGAAGGACATGCAGGTGCGGCTGGGCCAGGCGTGGATCTCCATGCGTCCGGGCTATGCCTATGACGAGATCGACGCCGATCTGCGGACCGCGGCGGCGTTTTTCGGCATTGAGCCGCCGTCGCCGGAGGAAATCGCCCATCAGCGTGCTGAGACGGAGCGGGCGGTGGAACGCACCCGGGCTCTGCTGGGGGATACCCCCGTCTCCGTGGACTACACGGCGGTGGATCGCCCGCTGGAGCTGGCCCTCTATCTCCTGGAGCACGGCTTTGCCGTGGAGTCGGTCTTTGTGGACGTGTTTACCGAGGATCGGGCGGTGTTCGAGGCCCTGCAAACCCGGGCCCCGGGACTGAAGATCTATCAATCCCTGGGCTGGAATATCCGGCGCATGGAGCGCGGCCATCCGGGCAAGCTGGTGGCCATCGGGCAGAAGAGTGCCTATTTCAACAACACCGATTTCTTTGTCAATATTGTGGAGAACGACGGCATGTACGGCTACCGGGGCATCCGCCGCCTGATGGCTCTGCTGGCGGAGGCGTCGGAGGCGGAAAAGCCCATGCGGGAGCTGGTGCAGATCAAGGGATGGGGGTGCGGTTGCCCATGAAGCGGGACTATCAGACCCATGTGTTCACCTCCACCTACACCGCCGATGTCTCCGGCGTCTGCTCCGCCCTCTACGAGCTGGGGGGCATGTCGGTGCTCCACGATCCCTCCGGCTGCAACTCCACCTACTCCACCCACGACGAGCCCCGGTGGTTTGACACCGACAGCCTGATGTACGTCTCCGGCCTGGACGAGATCACCGCCGTCATGGGGGACGACGCCGTTCTGATCCGGGATGTGGTGGCCGCCGCCCGGGACCTGAATCCCCGGTTCATCACCCTCTGCGGGGCGTCCATCCCCCACATCATCGCCTTTGATTTCCGGGGGGTGGCCTACCTCATCGAGCGGGAGTGCGGCATCCCGGTGCTGCCCGTGCCCACCGACGGGCTGAAATCCTACGTCAGCGGCGTGGGCCTGGCCCTGACGGCCTGGCTGGAGCGGTTCGCCGACCCGGCGGAGTTTGCCGCCGCCCCGGACAACGCCGTCAATCTGGTGGGGGTGACCCCGCTGGATTTCTCCATCAACGACAACGTGCGTATGCTCCGCGCCGCCTTTGCCGACGCGGGATTTGCCGTCAACTGCTGCATGGCCATGGGGGACAGCTTTGAGACCATGACCCACGCCTTCCGTGCCCGGGTCAACGTGGTGGTGTCCTCCGCCGGACGCCGGGCGGCCAGGTGGATGAAAAAACAATGCGGCATTCCGATGGTGGAGGGACTGCCCATCGGCGCGGCCCAGACCGATGCGCTGCTGGGGGCTGTCCGGGCCACCCTTTCTGACGGAAAAGACCGTGCCGCCTGGGGTGAATTCGGCAATACCGGGCGTTACACCGTGCCGGAGGGGGGCATCCTGGTGATCGGGGAGGAGGTTTTCGCCAAATCCCTCGCCAACGCGATAAACCTGCTTCCGGCGGAGCGGAGGTCGGGATTGACGGCCTGCCCCCTCTGGCCCGACGTGGACGAGGGGATGCCCGAGGAGGAGCTGATCGCCGCCATGCGCACCGCCCGCACCGTGATCGCCGACCCCCTCTACCGGGTGGTGCTGCGGCCCCGGGATGGTGTGCAGTTTATCCCCTTCCCCCATGAGGCCTACTCCGGGCGCATCTTCCGCGCCGAGCTGCCCGCCTTTGCCGGGCCCGACTTTTCGGTGGAACAGCTGCTCTCGGGCAGATGAGCCATATAGAACTGACCTCAAGACGCAACTCGAGAGGAAAGAAAGGAACATTGCTATGAAAACATCCCATCACAACTGCCCCCTGCTGCGCCGTCTGGTGGCGCTGTGCCTGAGCCTGAGTCTGATGCTCGCTCTGGCGTCCTGCGGCTCCGCCGCCGCGCCCGCGCAAAGTGCCGCTCCGGCGGAGAGCGCCTCCCCGGCGGAAAGTGTCGCTCCGGCGGAGAGCGCCGCCCCTGCGGAAAGTGCTGCCCCGGCGGAGAGTGCCGCCCCTGCGGAAAG
>JAFVAS010000204.1 GCA_017480395.1 Oscillospiraceae bacterium
GATATAATAGAATCAAATCAAAGGGATTGCATTTCTTCACACAGCGTAGGGGAGGAACGATATGGACAACAGACTGCAGGGCCGGGAAAAGCACGTCACCGGCCAGGGAAAGGACATCAAAAAGCGCGGCGAGGGGCTGGGCTCCGGCCCGGCGGGCCGCGCCGACGGCTATCAGGGCAGACAGCAGTCCGAAGGCCGCTCCACCGGGACAGGGGGCTCGAAGGGCACCCGCGCCGGAGGAGGCCGCAGCCCGCTGATTCTGATTCTGCTGGCGGTGCTGCTGCTGGGCGGCGGCGGCGCGGGCCTCAGCGGTCTGCTGGGCGGCGGAGGAGACAGCACAGGCAGCTCCTACGTCAGCACCCCGGCGGACACCGCCGCCCCCGCCGCGCCCTCCGGCAACACCGGCACGGGAAGCGGCACCTCCGTTTCCTCCGGCGATCTGACCGGCGGACTTGCCAGCCTCTTCGGGGGCAGCAGCTGGCTGAGCGGCAGCTCCGTCTCCACCGGCTGGACACAGCCGGCCAACACCGGCAAGCTGAGCACCACCGTGGCCCAGGGGGCCAGGGAAAAGCGCACCCAGCTGCTGGGCGGCGGACGGGACACGGTGACTATCATGGTCTACATGTGCGGCACCGACCTGGAGTCCCGCAGCGGCATGGCCAGCTCTGATTTGCAGGAGATGCTGAACGCCACCGTGGGGGACAAGATCAACCTGATCGTCTACACCGGCGGCTGCAAGGGCTGGAAAAACAACACCGTCAGCAGCAGCGTCAACCAGATCTACCAGATCCAGAACGGAAAGCTGCGCTGCCTGGTGGACAACGACGGGGCCAAGGCCATGACCAGCCCCTCCACCCTGAGCGGCTTCATCCAGTACTGCGCCAAGAATTTCCCTGCCAGCCGCAACGAGCTGATCCTCTGGGATCACGGCGGAGGCTCCCTGAGCGGCTACGGCTATGACGAGAAGTACGCCTCCTCCGGCTCCATGAACCTGCGGGGCATCAATGAGGCGCTGAAAAACGGCGGCGTGAGCTTCGATTTCATCGGCTTTGACGCCTGCCTGATGGCCACGCTGGAGACCGCCCTGATGCTGGACGATTACGCCGACTACCTGATCGCCTCCGAGGAGACGGAGCCCGGTGTGGGCTGGTATTACACCGACTGGCTCACCCAGCTCTCAGACAATCCCTCCATGCCCACCGTGGAGCTGGGCAAGAGCATTGTGGACAGCTTTGTCACCTACTGCGCCCAGAAGTGCCCCGGCCAGAAGACCACTCTCTCGGTGGTGGATCTGGCGGAGCTGAGCGCCACCACCCCGGAGAAGCTGCAGCAGTTCGCCGCCGGGACCAGCGCGCTGATGCAGGGCGACCAGTACCAGACGGTGGCCACCGCCCGCAGCGGCGCCCGGGAGTTCGCCTCCTCCAGCCAGATCGACCAGGTGGATCTGGCCCACCTGGCCTATAATTTGGGCACCGACGAGGGCAAGGCCCTGGCCGACGCCCTCCTGGGGGCGGTGAAGTATAACCGCACCTCCTCCGACATGACCAACGCCTATGGCCTGTCCATCTACTTCCCTTACCAGAAGACCAGCAAGGTGGACAGCGCCGTCTCCACCTATGCGGCCATCGGCATGGACAGCGATTACGCCCGCTGCATTCAGCAGTTTGCCAGCATGGAGACCGCCGGTCAGGCCGTCTCCGGCGGCGCGGCCTCCCCCTTCGCCTCCCTGTTCGGAGGCGGCACCTCCAGCAGCAGCGGCCAGATGGGGGCGGAGGCTATCTCCTCCCTGCTGAACAGCCTGCTGGGCGGCAGCCTCGGCGGCGTGGAGGGCCTGGACGGGAGCAACTCCGGCTTCCTGGGCCGCTCCCTGGACGTGGAGCAGGCGGCGGCCTATCTGGCCGACCACCAGTTTGACGCCAGCCAGCTGGTCTGGAGCCAGTCCGACGGCGTCACCCAGATGCTGCTCTCCGAGGAGCAATGGAGCCTGGTGCACGACCTGGAGCTCAACGTGTTCTACGACGACGGCGAGGGCTATATCGACCTGGGCCTGGACAACGTGTTCTCCTTCACCGAGGCGGGCGGCCTGCTGGGCGAGTTCGACGGCACCTGGCTCGCCATCGACGACCAGCCCGTGGCCTACTACTACACCGACACCGTCTACGAGGGCGACAATTACGCCATCACCGGGCGGGTGCCGGTGCTGCTGAACGGCGAGCGGGCCGACCTGCTGCTGGTCTTTGACACCGACCACCCCGAGGGCGTCATCGCCGGGGCGCGGTATGACTATGTGAACGGCGAGACGGAGACGGTGGCCAAGTCGCTGACGGAGCTGGAGGAGGGCGACGAGATCCAGTTCGTGTGCGACTACTACCGCTACGACGGCACCTATGAGAACAGCTATCTGCTGGGCGACACGCTGACCTACACCGGCGACCACCAGATCAGCAACGTCTATATCGACGCCGATCAGGCGGTGGCGAGCTATCTCTTCACTGACCTCTACTGCCAGGAGTACTGGACGCCGGCCATCCCCTGATGGTTCTTTTATCCCAACAGATGCACCCCGATCGGAGACCTCCGACCGGGGTGCGTGTTTTTCCCGCTTCGCGGGATATTTTTCTTGAAATCGGGGAAAAGATGCTGTACCCTAGGGGGGAAAGGACGTGAGACCATGGCTGTCAATCCCGACTCCGCGGATAAGCGGGGTTATCTGGAGGAGCCCTTCCGGCTGTTCCGTCTGAAGGGGGTGGAGCGCGCGGAAATCCCCTATCACTACCACGAGTTTCACAAGCTGATCCTGTTTCTCTCCGGGGGGCTGACCTACCTGGTGGAGGGGAGGGGGTATCAGATGCGGCCGGGAGAGATGCTGCTGGTGCCCGCCCACGCCATCCATCAGCCGGTGATCTCCCCCAGCGCGCCCTACGCCCGCACCATCCTCTGGATTCAGCCCCAGGCCCTGGAGGAGCAGGGGCTGGGGGTGTGCTTTGCGCGGTGCCGGGCCCAGAACGCCTATCTGCTGGGGCGGGACCGCTATGACCGGGAGAAGCTGCAGGGGCTGCTCTCCGCCCTGGAAGAGAGCGCCAGGGGGGAGCAGTTCGGGGACGAGGCGCTGTCCCGGGCGCTGTTTGTGGAGCTGATGGTGGCGGTGAACCGGGCGGTGCTGTCCAGCGAGCCGGAGCAGCGGGAGCGGGCGGCCCGGCAGGACCCGAAGATCGACGAGATTCTGGACTATATCAACGCCAACCTGGCCCAGGATCTGAGCGTGGACGCCCTCTCCGAGCGGTTTTACCTCAGTCGGAGCTGGCTGATGCACCGCTTCAAGGACATCACCGGCTGCCCGGTGCATCAGTATGTACTGCAAAAGAGGCTGATCTGCGCGGCCCAGCTGCTGCGCCGGGGGGAGAGCGTGGGGGAGGCCGTCCGCCTGAGCGGATTTGCCGACTACTCCGCCTTCCTGCGGGCGTTCCGCCGGGCCTACGGCGTCTCCCCCCGGGAGTATCGGTAGAAAAAGTGCGGCCCGAACCGTTTGCCGGTTCGGGCCGCATCCTGTATCTGGGTTGGAATATTACCCCCACAGGGCGGTCAGCATGGGGATGATCTGCTTCTTCCGGGACATGACCCCGGGGAGGAAGAGGCGGTTGTCCTGGGGCGTCGAGGAGAAGGCCTGCTGAATCACGTCGTCGTCGCCGATATAGAGCAGGTGCGTCCCCTCCAGCAGCACGTCGGTGATCATCAGCAGCACCATGTCGAAGGATTCCTCCTCATACACGGTGCGCATCTCCGCGAGAAATTCGTCGCTGCGGGCCAGCAACTGGGAGGAGTCACCGCAGGTGATCTGGCTGACCGCGATGTTCTGGCCGGAGATGTGGAACTCCTTGTAGTCGGTTTTGAAGATCTCCCGGGCGGATTTGTCGTCTCCCGCGCTGGAAAACAGGGACTTTCCCAGCTCCTCCAGGGATACCTGGGCGACCCGGGCCAGCCGCTCCGCCATGGCGATGTCCCGCTTGGTGCAGGTGGGGGATTTGAAGAGCACGGTGTCGGACAGGATCGCCCCGGCCATCAGCCCCGCCATGCTGGGGGAGGGCACCACGCCGTTTTCCTGATACATGGAGGCCAGAATGGTGTTGGTGCTGCCCACGGGCTCGTTGCGCACCCGGATGGGCTGGGCCGTCTGAATGTCCGCCAGGCGGTGGTGGTCGATGATCTCCAGGATCTCCGCCTGCTCCAGGCCGGGGACCGACTGGGCCGCCTCGTTGTGATCCACCAGCACCAGGCGCTTGCGGTTGGGGCGCAGCAGGTGGAACCGGGCCAGGGAGCCCACAACCCGGTCGGATTCATCCAGAATGGGATAGCTGCGGTAGCGGCTCTTCAGCAGGGTCTCCCGTACGTCGTCCAGGTAGTCGGTCAGATGGAAGGAGACGATGTCCGTATCGTGGCAGATCCGCGCCACGGGGAGGGCCTGGTAGAGCAGCCGGGAGACGTTCCGGGCGCTCATCGGGGTGGAGACGATGCAGGTTCCGGTGTCGCACTCCGCCCACTCCGGCTTCAGGTCCGCCCGGCAGAGGATCACGCAGTGGACGCCGCTGCGGATCGCCCGCTCGATCTCCTCCGGCTGATTGCCGCAGATCAGGATGCGATCCGGGCTGGACAGGGCGGGATCGTCGAAGTTCTGGGGCAGCGCCAGCTGCACCTCGCCGGAGACGGTGTCTGTCTCCACATAGAACTCGTTGACCAGCTTGCCCTCCAGCACGCTGACCAGATTGAACAGGGGCAGCGCGTCGATGCGGTGATCGTTGATGGTGCGCATGTTGTAGTCGGCGATGTCCCCCGTGGAGAGCATTCCGTGCAGGGTTCCGTCCTCCTTCACGATGGGGATGGAGTCGAGGCGCCCTTCGTTGATGGTGCGCCAGGCGAAGTCGATGGTGACGGAGGCGGTCAGCGCCGGTGGGCGGTCATAGTCCAGGTCGCGCACCTGGGTGTTCATGTTGTGGATGAGCGGCGGGGCCTCAAAGTGGAAGCGCTCCAGCAGCCGCTGGGTCTCGTCATTCACCGCGCCGATGCGCACGGCGGTGTATTCCCGGTCACCCAGGGCGTGGCGCAGGTTCGCGTAGGCCATGGCCGCGACGATCGCGTCCGTATCCGGGTTGCGGTGCCCGGTCACATAAATTTCATTCACGGTATCTCCCTCATCTGTCGTGCGGATAAACTGGAAAGGTTGGGCTTGCAGCATTCACGATACCATACCATTGCGCGAAAGTCGAGTAAAATCTTGCCGTCAAAACAGAGAAACGCCGGTGGAGGCATGTCGGGACACGGTGCGCATCGGGGCGTGGGAACGGACGCGGCGCAAATCGTTGATTCGGGGGCCGGAATCCTGTATACTGATAGGAGACAGCTCCGCCGCTGTGCGGGAGGCATTTGATTGCTTTGCGCAAGGGGAACGCTTTGCGAAAGGGAAGGATGACCGAAATGAAC
Source organism: Oscillospiraceae bacterium (assembly GCA_017480395.1). Classification (GTDB taxonomy): domain Bacteria; phylum Bacillota; class Clostridia; order Oscillospirales; family Oscillospiraceae; genus UMGS1766. The sequence continues at coordinate 5,476 of JAFVAS010000204.1, forward strand.
GATTACAGATATGCCCACCTGATGGCGCCGCTTCCCATCCGGGATCTGATCCTGAAAAACCGGATGCTGGCCACCTGCTGCCTGCCCCACTTCCTCCAGGGGCCGGAGACATTCCCCTCCGAATCCATCCTGGCCTTCGTGGAGGGGATCGCCAAGGCCGGCGCCGCCATCGTCACCATCCCCGACCGGTTTGACAACACCCGCATGGTGCCCATGGAGGACGTGAAGCGGGGGCCCTGCTGGGATCCCCAGGATCCCAGCGTGGACAACTACCTTTCCCAGCTCTGCGAGGCGGTGCATTTTCAGGGCTCCTACATCACCGCCCAGCTCTCCAAATTCCACTCCATCCCCCGGGACGTGGGGGTCTACGACCACGAGGAGGTGCCCGGCCCCAAAATGATGACCGGGCTGGAGCCGCCCCCACCCCCGATGCCGGTGAAGGCCATCACCCGGGAGCAGATGGATCTGCTCTCCGACGAGATCGTCTCCCGGGCCAAGTACTATCAGAGTGTCGGCTTTGACGGCATCGTGCTCCACTGCGCCTACGCCTACAACGTGCTGGCCAAGTTCCTGCCCGCCTCCACCAACCTGCGCACCGACGAGTTCGGCGGGTGCATTGAGAATCGGGCGAAATTCCCCCTCTCCGTGGTGCGGCGGGTGCGGGAGGCCTGCGGCGGCGGCTTTTACATCGAGATGCAGATGAGCGGCGACTGCATGCCCGAGGAGGAGCTGGTGCGCTTTGCCCATCTGTGCGAGGGCCTGGTGGACGTGCTCCACATCCGGCTGATGGACATGGACGGCTCCCACGCCTCCACCTTCAGCTACGACGGCGTCAGCATGCCAAAATCCGCCAGGTATGCCGAGCGCATCAAGCGCTCCGGGGCCAAGGTGCTGGTGGCCCCCAACGGCGGGTTCCACGACCCGGATCGGAACGAGCGGCTCATCGCCGAGGGGAAGACCGACCTGATCGCCCTGGCCCGGCCCTTCATCTGCGACCCGGACTATGGCCGCAAAATTCAGGAGGAGCGGGCGGAGGACATTATTCCCTGCCTCTACTGCAATAAATGCCATCACAACCTGCCCGGTCAATGGGCCTCCGGCTGTCGGCTCAACCCGGTGATGGGGATCGCCCACCGGATCGGGCCCATGACGGACACCGCCTCCGGGCGCAGCAAGCGGGTGGCCATCATCGGCGGCGGTCCCGCCGGGATGCGGGCGGCACTGATGGCGGCGGAGCGGGGCCATCAGGTGACGCTGTATGAGCGCTCCGGTGCCCTGGGCGGCCAGCTGCGCCACGCCGATTATGCCGCCTTCAAGTGGGCGCTGCGCAACTACAAGGATTATCTGATCGACCAACTGGACAGACGGGACAATGTTCAGATTCTGCTGAACACTCCGGCCCAGCCGGAGGACATCGCGGCCCAAAGCTTTGACGCCGTGATTGCGGCCTGCGGCGCTTCCCCCGCGGTGCCGCCCATCCCCGGGGTGGAGACCACCCCCTGTTGGCTGGCCCCCGCCGTCTTTGGACATGAGGCGGAGCTGGGAGACCGGGTGGTGGTCATCGGCGGCTCCGAGACCGGCGTGGAGACGGGGATGTATCTGGCGGAGGCCGGGCACACGGTGACGGTGCTCACCCGGAGCAAATACCTGGCCAGGGACGGCTGGAGCGTCCACGCCTACTCCCTGATGAAGCGCCGCTGGGAGGACAACCCCAGCTTCACCGGCCTGACAGAGGTGGTCACCCGGGCGATTGCCCCCGGGGCGGTCACCATTCTCCAGGACGGCGAGGAGCGTACGCTGGAATGCGATGCAATCGTCCTCTCCGGCGGCGTGAAGAGCAACCGGGAGGAGGCCCTCCGGTTCAGCGGCTGTGCCCGGCAGTTTTTCGTGATCGGCGACTGCGGCAAGGCGGAGAACCTGCAGCACTGCAACCGCTCCGCCCTGGCGGCGGTGTCCAAGCTGTGAGGCCCGTCCCCGTGCGTAAGCGGCGGGGGCAGGGCCAACCGTCAAACAAAAGCGCATGGGGTGAAGCCCCATGCGCTTTTTACGTCCCCTTCATGATACATTGCCGCTGGGATGGCTTGAAGATGGCCCGCCCGTTCAAAAGTCCCGCCAGCGAAATACCGCGATGACCCGGCCGATGATCTGGCGCTCATCCACCGGCCCGGTGAGGCGGCTGTCCGCACTCTCCGCCCGGTTGTCGCCCAGGACGAAGTATTCCCCGTCCTCCAGCGCCACGGGATACGTCACCCCGTCCACAAAGGCCAGGGTCTCTCCCACGGCGTAATCCTCCCGCTGGAGGAAGCCGTTGATCCGCAGGCCGTCGGCGGTCACGTCCACGGTGTCCCCGGCCCGGGCCACCACCCGGCCCAGCCTGGTCTCCCCGGTGGAATCCCGGTAGAGCACCAGCTCCCGCACACCGGGCTGCCGATCCAGCCGGTAGCAGAACACCAGATCGCCCTCTCGGGCGGCGGGAGCCATGGCGTCATCGGCGTTGACGTACAGGCCAAATACCATAGTGAACAGCAGGGCGAGGAAGGCCGCGATCCCGGCCAGCTTCAGCAACAGAAGAAGCACCTCCCGTCCCAGGGAGGGCGGGCGGTTCGGCGGCGTGTCGGGGCCCGGTGTGGGCTCCGGCGCGCCGCTTTTCTGTGCCGCAGACCGGCGAATCACCAGCGCTGCTGAGAAGAGAACCACCACAGCCAGGGCCGCCAGCGGCGGCACCCAAACCGGGATGCCCCGGGCACCAAGATGCGCCGCCGCCTGCAGGGACTCTGTTTTGGACGGTGCGCCCACGGTGGTTGCCAGCAGAATCCGGCCGTTGGCGGTGTTGGGGACGCAGGTGCTCAGCAGGAGCAGGGGCAGCGCGGCGTCAAAATCCCCGTCATAGATGACGGCTGCCGCCCGCAGCCTCGCCAGATAGTCCGCCCGTTCCTCCGCCGTCACCAGCGGGTTGAACAGGGTGGTGTCATAGCCGTCCGCCTCCACCAGGGCAAAGACGTGCAGCGGATGGGATTCCCCGTCAAAGAAGAGCGTGCCGCTTCGGTGGGCGTCAAAGTAGGATTGCTCCGCGAAGTGATCCAGGCCGCCTAACATGACGTCACCCTCGATGTGGTGCCCGTAGAGGATGGAGGCGGTGTCCGCAAATGACCCGCTGTTGCGGCAGTCCAGGAAGATGCTGCCCGCCAGGGAGAACTCCCCGGTGACGGCGGTGTTGACGTATTTGGCGTTGTCCTCCCCCTGCACCAGGGGATAGTCGATGGAGGTGTCATCCAGCGTCAGCCAGCCGATCACCTCTGGATTGCGGGCGGAGAGCTGGTCAAAGGTCAGGTGCTCCTGGGCGCTGGGCTTGAACACGGCGTAGACCTCGCTCTGGGCCGTTCGCACCAGCCGATGGCCGTCCCAGTGGGCGTAGACGCCGAGGGCCAGCAGCACCAGGGCCACCGTCAACAGCAGTAAGTCAATGAGACCGTCGATCAGCCGGATCGGGCGCAGCGTACGGGGGCGTTTTCTCATCGGCCCGCCGCCCTGCGGCGGCTGAACAGATAACCGGCCAGGATCAGCAGCGCGACCAGAATCAGCACGGCGAAGGGGCCGTCCTTGCGGACAACGCCGGTCAACGGGTTGTCCACAAAGGTGTTGGTGAAGGCGGCGGAGGCCCGGTCGGTGGCGATCCCGGTGACGGACAACGCCTCGCCGGTGCTGGCCTGTGCGGCGGAGGAGACGCCGGCGTCCACCAGGGCGGCCGCCGGGGTGTAGCTGACCTCCGCGGTCTGGGTCAGGGTGTAGCCGCTGCCCACGGGCAGGGTGAAGGTGACGCTCTGGCCGGAGGACAGCTGGAAGGTATAGTCGGCGTCAAAGGAGAGGGCGTCGCCCGCAGCCAGGGTTGTCCCTCCGGCGGTGAGGGACTGATCGGCGACGGGCCGGACGCTCTTGACAAAGGTGGGAGCGGTGAAGCGGAGGGTGTAGGTGAACACCTTGGAGCCGTCGGCGTAGCTGCCCTCGGTGCGCTGGCTGACGGAGAAGGTGGTGGTCTGCACATCCTCGCTGAAGGCGCTGCTGAAGGTCAGGGCGCTGACCTTCCCGGTGTCCCCGGTGAGGGTGGTGCCGGAGATGGCGTAGGTGTCCGAATTCGTCTGGTAAACCCGAAGGGTCAGAGTATAGCTGGCAGCATCCACCGTCAGACCGGAGAGGGAGTCGGAGGACGTGAGAGCGATGGAATAGGTGTAATCCCCGGCGGCGTAGAAGTCCCCGGCCTGGGGCAGCGGGAGCGTGCCGTCAGCGGAGACCTGATCCCCGCTTTTGTCCCCGGCGGGGAGGGTGAGGGTGACGCTGGCGATCGCCGGAGCGGAGGCGGCCATCGCGCCGGTGGGGGTCGCCGTCACGGTAAAGGAGCAGGCCGGGGCGCGGCTGGCCTCGGACAGGTCGAGGGTCACGGTGACGGGGATGGTCTCCGCCGTCCCGGCAGAGTCGCTGCTCTCCGGCTCGGAGGGTGCGGGGGTGGGCGGCGTGACATAGAGCCTGCCCAGGCTGTCGGCGTCGATGGGTTCCCTCATGTTGGTGCCGCGCCCCTCCGCCTGGCGCAGAATGTTGGTTGCTCCGCCCTCTGTGGTATAGAAGATGCAGTATTCCCGGATGTCATTCCCGGTGAATGACAGAGGATACGCGGTCTGTCCGGCCTCATCCCAGTAGTAGACGGTGAGCGGGGCTTCCCGCGTCGTACCCGCCAGCACTTCAACCAGGTGCTGCCATGTGCCGGATTCGCTGACTGTGTAGCCATAGTTTTCCGGGGCATAGGCGACCCCGTCCTCGGCCCGGACGGCAAAAGAAAAACTGCCTGCCAGCGCCGCCGCAAGCAGCGCCATGCAAAGCAGCTTGATCCATCCGCCCAACATGCGTGTCTTCCTCATGATTTTTCTCCTCTCCCCGTCAGATGATCTGTCCTGTACTGGAATTTTTTTCTGATTTTATCATACCATCCCGGGGAGACGGAAATCAAGAGAGAGAAAACAAATTTCGACATTTTTTGCTAGGCGCTGGGTGGAGCAGAGGATAATCGGCTCCGGCGATCACCCGCTGCGCCCCCTCCAGGCCGCGCGTGGAGCCGCTGCGGGGGGACAATCAGTCCGCCCGCAGGGCCGCTTCAAATCGGTCAATCACGCGCTGCAGCTCGTCGGGCAGGGTGATCTGATCCAGCATGGCGCGCATATCCGGCTGAATGCCGTCCCGACCGTAATAGGCCCAGGCGATGGCGCCGGTGATGGCGCCGATGGTGTCGCTGTCCCCGCCCAGGGAGATGGCGTTGCGGATGGCGTCCTCAAAGCTGGTGGACTCCAAAAAGGCGGTGATGGCCTCCGGCACGGTGCCCTGGCAGGACTCGCTGAAGACATAGTCCGGGCGGATCTCCGAGAGCGTCCGGGTCAGAGGATAGAAGTGTTCACTCAGGTAGGCCCGAATCTCCTCCCGGCTGCTCCCGGTTTTGGCCAGGAAGACCGCCGCCGCGGTGGCCTGGGCCCCCTTGATTCCCTCCGGGTGGTTGTGGGACACCTCGGCGGACTGCGCTGCCAGCTCCAGCGCCTCCTCCAGCGTCTTTGCAATCAGGCCGCAGGGGGACACCCGCATGGCGGAGCCGTTGCCATAGCTGTTGTAGGGCTGGGGGTCGGGGCTGCGCAGCCATTGGGCGAAGCGGCTGCCGTAGGCTCCGGTGGGGTGGGGGAACAGCGCCCCAAACCGCTGCATCTCCGCCACCAGGACGGAGGGGAAGGGCAGGCCCGTCTCCCGGCTGCGCAGCAGCGCCGAGGCCACCGCCACCGTCATGATGGAATCGTCCGTAAAACTGCTTCCCGCAGAAAACAGGGGGAAGTCCTTGGTTTTGATGTTGTCGAACTCGTAGACCGAGCCCACGATGTCGCCGATGATCGCTCCGTACATATGGGTTTCTCCTTTGGGGCGGTATTTGCTTCCACATGGAATCGCTGATTCCATTATAAGCCAAGGCGCCCGATCCCGCAACGGCAAATTGCGCGGCTGCGCGGGGCCGGAGTGGCATGCGCTATTTCCCGACCTGATATTTCCGGAACACCCGCCCCGCCCCACAGGTGCAGACCACCGTAACCAGAGAGTAGACGATCCAGATCATGCCCAGATAGGAAATCACGGTTCCCGCCAGGGGATAGTCGATGTATGTCTTCAGCACCGTCCGAAGGTCAAACAGGTGCATCGGAACCAGGCAGACGATATGATTCCACAGGCCGCTGCCCTTGGAGGATTGCAGAAAGACCGACCCAAAGAACAGGGCGATGTCGATGGCCAGCACGGCAATCTGGCTCTTGCAGCTTGCGGAGAGCAGCAGCGAGACCGCCGTGAGGGACGCCGACAGCAGCAGGATCGCCAGCAGATTGAGACCGCAGGCCTGGGCCGCGTTCAGCTGGTAGGGGATGATCGTATTCCACAGCTGAACCGGGAGATTCCAGCCCTCCACCCCCAGGATGCAGACGTTCATCCCCACGGCGATGAGGGCGCACAGGGCCAGATAGCTCAGGGTGAACAGAAAGGCTGCGGCGATTTTCGCGTGTATCAGCTTTTTCCGCCCGTGCTTGGAGGAGAGGATCAGCGCGTCCGTGCGATAAGAGACCTCCCCGGAGAAGACCGGGGCAAGGCAGATGCTGAGCACAAAGAGCTGGAAGATCAGGGAGCAGATGCTCTCCCAGATCAGATTCCAGGTCTCGCGGCTGCCCCAGACAAAGGGCGTGGGGACGGCCTGCGCCTTTTGCATCCAGTACGTCTGCTCCGCCTGCGTGTAGTTCCCGAAGGAATAGTCGGCGTGCAGCAGGGTGTCGATTTTCTCCATTCGTCTCTCGTAAAAGCCGAGGCCGGGTTCCGTGTCGATCTCCGCGAGATCCTCCCAGCTCCAGTCGGTGTTCCAATCGGAAAAGTTTGCCGCAATCAGCGCATAGAGGTTGCTCTTTGGCGCGATCTGGTAGTAATTGAGGTCGGTTGCCTCGGCCTGCAGCGTCTGCTGGTAGGCGCGCAGAAACGCCGTCAGAAATTCCTCATCCAGCTCCGGCGTCAGGGCGTTTTCCGCCTCGGTCTGCACCCGAATTGCCTCCAGACCGGTCAGGTGGGTTTTTTCGTTCAGGGACAGGGAGCTGTTGCGGATCAGCGCGATGTTGGAGATGACGATCAGCAGCAGCCCGAGGGCCATGGCGATCAGGTTGACCCTCCGGCACACGATTTTCTTCCATTCATATTTGAGCAGATGGTTCATCTCAGTTCCTCCGAATCCGTTGGGGTGGGTTTCCGCTCTGGCGGGATTCAGCGCCGATCCCGCCGGAGCAGCAGGGCGTGGCCGATACACAGCGCCAGAAGCAGTGCGGTCAGCAGGGCGTAGACCGCCGTGCTGAAGGGAATCGCCGTTGTCAGACGGCCCGCGATTGGAACCAGCCGCTCGTCATAGAGCAGGGTGTCGTTGACCCGCTGGAGGGGGAAATACTGCCAGATCTGGGAGAGCAGGCGGTTCCGGGAGAACAGCGCGTAGTCGAAGAGCAGGGTGTAGAGCAGGAGCGCACTCTCCACCGCCAGGGGGACGATGCCGTTCTGGGACAGCTCCGACAGGCACATGGTCAGCGCCCCCACCAGCAGCAGGATCAGGATGCTGGTGCCGAACATCAGCAGCACGGCGGGCCCGGCGGCGATGGTCAGGTGGCTCCATTGCAGGCCGCCGATCTGCTGGATGGGGGCGTTCCACCCGTCCATGCCGAACAGGCCGAACTGAAGGAGGGC
>JAFVAS010000205.1 GCA_017480395.1 Oscillospiraceae bacterium
TCCTTGGCTCTGCCCGGCTCAGAGAATATGGAGCCTGCCGTGCTGGAGGTGCCGTCATAGGCGCGGCGCAGATAGTAGTCGATATCCCAGGCGTGCTGCACCACGGGGTAGGAGATGTCCATGCCGGGGATCTCAAGCCAGGCGTAGACGTCGGGGTTGATCTCCTGGAGGCTGACGAAGTCGATGGGCGACACAAAGACGCGCTCCGGCTCCGGCTCGGGTTCCTCCTCCTCCGGCTCGGACACGACGGGTTCCGGCTCCGGCTCGACCACCTGCTCCACCGGCTCCTGGGTGACGAACTGATCCCGCAGATCATCCACCTTGCTGGCCTGCACCCGCTGCAGCGTGACGTAATAGACCACATATCCCGCCGCCAACGCCGCAAGAACGATCAACAGCAGGAAGATTACCTTGCGCTTTCTGCTCATGCGCTCTTCTTCCCTCGCTTCTTGGAGTGGTCAGACCGGCCGGATTTCCGGATGGAGCGATCCACCGGGATGACGGCCAGAACGATCTGGTTCAGATACTTCTCCACATCGTCCTCGGTCTTGATGGTGTCGTCCAGCAGATGCCGAACCACGATGATGGCTGCGGCGATCAGGAAGAGCGCCAGGCCGCCGATGGCGGCGTTTTTGCGCACCGAGGGGCTGACGGGACGCTTGGGGATGACCGCCTTCTCCACGGTGGAGGGCTCGTCGGTATTCATGACCTCCGCAATTCTGGCCCGCAGCTCGTCCGCCAGCGTATTACTCAGGTTGGCGGCCAGCACCGGGTCGGGATCGGTCACAGCAATCGACAGAATACGGGAGTTGGAGGGGTTGGAGATGTTGATCTTACTGATCAGCTCCTCATAGGTGGTGTCGAGCCCCAGCTTGTCGATGGCGCTCTCCACGACCTCCCGGGTGGTGGCAATGATCTGGAAGTCCACCGTCAGTTGGGTGCCGATCTGCAGATCCGCCAGCGAGGTGACGCTGGTTGTCTTGCTGTAAATATAGATCATGGAGGTGGCCTCATACTGCGGCGTGATCAGAAGCTTGGTTCCGATCCCGGCGGCGGCGGCACCCACGATGAGGCAGACCACCAAGAGCCAAGCCCGATGCCAGAGCACACCGACCAGCTCCAGCAGGTCAATGGTCTCCTCCTCTTCCACGTCTGTGATCATTCTGATGTTTGAAGTCTGATTATCCATTTCGATCTTCCCTTACCCTATCTATGATATTTTTTCAAAAGCTGCATTCCCAGCGTGTCGATCTCCTGCAGCTGTGTTTGGCCCAGCTTTTTTTCCAGCACCTCGCGGCCCTGCTGCAAATTGGGTGGGCGGCTGGTGAGGTTGTGGCAGTCGGAGCCCAGCAGCTGTGCCTGCTGGGTGCGGAAAAGCTTGAGCATTTTTCCCCGCGTCCGCCAGGAGAGCAGCGCCTCGGCGTTAACCTGGATTGTGACCGGCATGTCGATCAAATCGTCGATGATCCCCTTGTCCGACTGGAAGGAATAGAATCGCTCAATATGGGCGATGATGGGGTGGATCCCCCGGCGCAGAAGGAGCTCCACTTCTTTCAGGTCCCGGCTCGTCCACTCCCGAAAAGGCATCTCCAGCAGCAGAAGGCGGGTGTCGCTGATGGTCATCTCGTCCAGGATTTCGGAGTAACCAATGCTGCGGAAAAAAGCGACCTCTGCGCCGCAGAGCAGAGAAATTTCCTTCTCCCCGGCGTAGTCCACAACCTTTTCATAGGCCGCCTGGCGATTGCGCAAAAAGTCCTCCGGCTGCATGTGATTGGCGTAAAAATGCGGCGTCGCGATTTGGATCGTGACCCCCTGTTCAGCACAGGAATCCAGCATTTTTCGGGACATTGCGGTGTTTTTGCTGCCATCGTCGATGCCCGGCAATATATGAGAATGAAAATCAATAATATGTTTCATAATGCTTCATATTCTTCCGATTCCCGCGCGATCCTTTCGCCCCATCCAGAGCAATTTTCATGTGACAAGACGCCCCGAATCCGGCATAACCTTCAAGAGCACATAATACACCACAATGTTCTATCGTGTCTTATTTTACACAAACGCTTCGGGTTTGTCAATTTATTCGAGGCTTAATTTGACTTATGGCAACTACTTCCATCGGAATGACAAATTATCTCTGATCTGTACACTGTTTTTTATGTACATTTCCCCTGTTCCGGCGCTCTTGGTTGAAATCCCGTCTGTATTCCTGTAAAATAGAACCATAATGAATAAGGGAGGAAACATTATGCTGTTTTTAGAATATCCAAAATGCTCCACCTGTCAGAAGGCAAAGCGGTGGCTGGACGAGCACGGGATCCCCTACACCGACCGGAACATCAAGGAGCAAAACCCGACCGCCGAGGAATTGACCGCCTGGTTTCAGAAAAGCGGACTGCCCCTTAAGCGCTTTTTCAACACCAGCGGGCTGCAATATAAAGCGCTGCAGTTAAAGGATCGATTGCCCGGAATGTCCGAGCAGGAGCAGCTTGAGCTGTTGGCGACGGACGGGATGCTGGTCAAGAGGCCGCTGCTCATCGGGGAAGACTTTGTGCTGACCGGCTTCAGGGAGGCGGAGTGGCAAGCAGCGCTGGCAGACAAGGAGGCGTAAGATGCGCATTCTGATGCTGGGCAACAGCTTCACCTATTTCCACAACATGCCGGGCACCCTTGCCGCGATGACCGGTGCGGAGGTGGTACGCCACACCCGAGGCGGCGCTTACCTCTCGGAGCATCTGAACTCAAACACAGAACTCGGCGCAAAGACGCAGGCTGCGTTTCAGGAAGAGACGTGGGACTATGTCGTCCTTCAGGAGATGAGCAGCGGGCCGATCACCGCCGAAAAATCCTTTCATCAAAGCATAGACGCCCTATGTGCACAAATCCGCGCAAATGGGGCCACTCCCCTGCTCTACGCCACCTGGGCATATCAGCGCGGCGGTGAGCACTTAAAACGCTTCGGGATGGACTATGACGAGATGTTCCGACGGCTCTATGAAGCTTACCACGCTGCGGCGGAGCGGAATCATTGCCCCATCGCCGACGTGGGCGAGCGATTCTATCAGCCGGCCGACTCCCGGGAGCTCTATTTTGATGACAGCTGTCACCCCAGCCCGCTGGGCTCGCAGATCGCCGCCGAGGTCATCGCGCAGGCAATCAAAGACGACTTGAAGAAGCATGCCACGGGTTAATTGGCAAACAGATAAAACAAAAAACCTTGAAACCAGACGGTTTCAAGGTTTTTTGGTGGAGATAAGCGGGATCGAACCGCTGACCTCTTGAATGCCATTCAAGCGCTCTCCCAGCTGAGCTATACCCCCAAGTGGTTTTCTGTTCTGTTGTCTCGCAACAGTAGCTATTATAGCATGACGCTCCGAAAAGTCAACTGTTTTTTTGAAAAAAACGAAATTTTTTTGTTAGCATTTGGGCGGAGCAAAAGCAAGATCTCAGCCTCCCGGTGGAAGGCTGAGATCTTGGTACGGCAGAAGGGACTCGAACCCCCGACCTTCTGGTTCGTAGCCAGACACTCTATCCAACTGAGCTACTGCCGCATACTGTCTCGCTGACAGCTTTAATATAATAGCATAGCTCATCTGGAAATGCAAGTCTTTTTTATCTGATTCTCAAATATTTTTCAAGATAAGCGGCAGCTCATCCGGGACGCTGGCACAGCGGCGCGGATAGCGATTTGCCAACTCCGCCGGGGCGGAGTACATCAGATAGGCCTCTCCGGCGAGGTCGAGCATGGGGACGTCGTTCCAGTTGTCACCAAAGGAGATCACCCGCTCCGGCGTGACGCCAAAATAGTCTCAGGCGGAGGTGAGCCCTAGCCCCTTGTCCGCGGCGTTGAAATCGATCCAGACGGAGCCGGAAACGGCAAATTTGACCCGGCCACCCCAGTCGTGGGAGATGGCGTCAACATGATTTTCCACGCCGTCAGGGCACCAGATGGCAATCTTCATCATCTTCTCTGGCAGCTCATCAAAGGAATGGACTTCCCGCACCTGGAGCTTCATCTCCCGGTACACATGATCTGCAAACGCCTGGGTCTTGGGGAAAATACAGCTCTCCACTCCCCCGGCGATCAGCTCGCACCCCGGGATTTCACGCACATAGCGGGCCAGCTCCAGGGCAAGCTGCCGGTCAAAGAAGCGCTCCGCCACCAGCTCGTCCCGATAGTAGAGCCCCGCCCCGTTTTCAGCCAGAAAGGCCATGTGGTCAGCCACCGGCGCGAACAGAGCGCGCAGGCTGGGATACTGGCGACCGCTGGCGGCAATGAAGAGGCACCCCTTCTCCCAGATCTCCTCGATCCGCTGCCACATGATTTCGGGCATAAAGGTGGACTCCTCCGGGATCAGGGTGCCATCCACGTCGCTGGCAATCAATCTATGAAAGCTCAAAAGGGCGGCTCCTCTCCGATGTCCAGGGCGTCCCCGGCGGCCTCTGCGGCGTCGGCGGCCTCGCTCATGGCCAGGGCGGCGGCAAATTCGTCGGCCTGGATCACGGATTCCTGCGGCGCGCCGGAGCCCAGGAACTGCTCCTTCTGGGCGGCCCACTGCTCCTTGGTCACCAGCACCTGGCGAGGCTTGGAGCCCTCAAAGGGGCCGACGATTTTCCGCTCCTCCATCTGATCCACCAGACGGGCGGCGCGGGAATAGCCCAGCTTCAGGCGGCGCTGGAGCATGGAGACGGAGGCCATGCCGGTCTCCACCACGACCTCCACGGCCTGGGGCAGCAGCTCGTCCATCTCGGAGGCGGAGTCCTCGGTGGACGCCTTGTTTCCGGCGCTCTCCGACTGGGCAGAGGCGCCCTTGCCGTTCTTGGTGCCCACAGACTGGGCGCTGGACTCGACCTCCTCCATCACGGAGTCGTCGTAGTTCTCCACGCTGTTCTGCTTGATGAACTCCACGACCCGGGCGACCTCCTCGTCGGAGATCATACAGCCCTGGACGCGCTGAGGCTTGCCGATGCCCAGAGGGGCATAGAGCATATCGCCCTTGCCCACCAGCTTCTCCGCGCCGACGCTGTCCAGAATGATCCGGGACTCCAGCGAGGAGGCCACGGCGAAGGCAATACGGGAGGGGATGTTGGCCTTCATCAGGCCGGTGATCACGTCGGAAGAGGGACGCTGGGTGGCGATGACCAGATGCATTCCGGCCGCACGGCCCATCTGGGCGACCCGGCAGATGGATTCCTCCACCTCCTTGGCGGCCACCAGCATCAGGTCGGCCAGCTCGTCGATGACCACCACGATCTGGGGCAGCTTCTCCTCCCCGTTTTGCAGCATATGGGCGTTATAGCTGGCCAGATCGCGCACACCCAGCTCGGAGAAGGCGCGATAGCGCTTCATCATCTCCGTCACCGCCCATTGCAGGGCACCGGCGGCCTTCTTGGGATCGGTGACCACCGGGATCAGCAGGTGCGGAATGCCGTTGTAGATGCCCAGCTCCACCATCTTGGGGTCGACCATGATGAGCCGGACATCCTCCGGGCTGGATTTGTAGAGCAGCGAAATAATCAGGGAGTTGGTGCAGACCGACTTGCCGGAGCCGGTGGTACCGGCGATCAGCATATGGGGCAGCTTGGCGATGTTGCCCACCACATTCTTGCCGGAGATGTCCTTGCCCACGGCAAAGGCCACCTTGGAGACGTGGGTGCGGAACTCCTTGGAGTCGATGACCTCTCGGATGGGAACCGGGGTGACCAGCTGATTCGGAATCTCAATGCCGACGACGGAGTTCCGCCCGGTGATGGGGGCAATGCGGACACTGGCCGCGCCCAGAGCCAGGGCAATATCGTCTGAAATGCCGGTCAGCTTGTTGAGCTTGACGCCGCGCATCAGCTCCAACTCAAACCGGGTGACGGAGGGACCGCGGGTCACGTTGATGATCCGGGCATCAATGCCAAAGGACTGGATGGTGTCATCCAGCAGCTCCCGGGTCTGCTGCAGCTCGGCGTTGGCGTCGGCGTTGGAGACGCCCTTGCCCTTGTCCAGCAGATCCACAGAGGGATATTGATAGGTCTGGGTGTCCACCTGACGGCGCACCTTTTCGGCGGCGATGGCGGCGTCGCTTCTGCGCTGCTGGTCGGAGACCGGGGGCGCAGGGGTCTCCCCCTCCGCCTTGCGCTCCACCGGCTTGAGCTTGACCACGGCAGAGGACTCCGCCGGTTTTGCGGCCGCCTCCACGGGCTTGGCCGCAGGCACAGCGGCCGGGGCAACCTCCAGGGGCTCCAGCGGGGAGAAGACCTCTCGCTTCTCCGGGGTGGGCGGGGCGGCCTCCGCCGCGCTCTGGGCCTCCAGAATCTCATGGGGCGGACGGGCGGTGGGCTTATTGTCAAAGTAGGAGCGACCA